>MNZT01000046.1 GCA_001873755.1 Candidatus Wirthbacteria bacterium CG2_30_54_11
ATGAGATGTTGGAGGGGATCCTGGACTGAAGACAGCCTAGTTGGTCATTGAGCCTAGAATGGCTAACCCGTTATTGGTCCTTTTGTCCGGGATGAACAGGGAAGAGATATTCTTGCTTAGAGGCTTTTTGCCTATGGAGGGTGATGTTCTTCTTCCCTGTCCCTCCGACTCTTATCCTATGGTTTTTCTCCTGTTCAGTATACTAGGAGGGGTGCCCGAAGGGCGGGGTGGGCTCATTTCATCAACTCTTTGGCTTTCCTGCAGTCTTCATCCATCTGCCCGATCAGCTCATCCTTCGACGAAAACTTGACCGTTGGTCTGAGGTGGTCGAGCACCTGTATCTCCACCTCGTCACTATTCCGCCCGCTGTCGTCGTAGTCAAATAGAAATACCTCTATCCAGTCCTCGGTACCCTCAAAGGTTGCCTGCGGTCCGTAGTGGAGCACTCCTCCATACTCAGAGCCGTCCACCCGTGCTCTTACGGCGTAGACGCCATAGCTGAAAGGGAAGGCAGTGAGGTCCAGGTTCATGGTGGGATAGCCCAGCTCGTGACCCCGGCCGAACCCGTGGATAATGGTCCCCCGGATCCAACCCTGACGAAGCGCTTTACGAACACGATTTTCCAGAGCGGCGAAGCCGGAAGTCTCCTGCATGGCTGCGGTTCTTGGTCGCGGCAGATCCACCGGTATGCTCTCCGACACCCTGCCCGGCCTCGGGGTAAGTACCACGATCTCGTCCGAGACCAGGACCGCTTCGCGGATGCTGTGCGTGATCATGAGGATGGTCTTGCCAGACTTCTCAAGGACTCTGAGCAGCTCCAGATCCATCCGCTCCCGCGTCAGCTCATCGAGCGCCCCGAACGGCTCATCGAGCAGCAGGATCGGTGGATCGGCGACAAGAGCTTTGCCCAGAGCCACTAACTGCTGCATGCCGCCTGACAGCTGGTCGACCCGATGGTGCGCAAAAGCGCTCAGACCAACAGTCAAAAGTGTCTGATCGACCCGTTGATTGATGTTCTCCCCCTTTATGAAAGGGGGACTAAGGGGGATTTGTTTCTTGTCGGCTGCTTTTCTTTTTTTGTTATCTTCTTTCCCAAATCCCTCCCCGCCTTCAGAGGCGACCGTCGCTGCGACGAGTCTCGCAAGGCGGAGGCTCGTCAAGGACGGCTGCCCCCCTTTCATAAAGGGAGGTAAACCCAGCTCCAGCGGCAACGCTATGTTTCTCCGCACATCTCGCCAGGGATACAGCGTCGGCTTCTGGAACACCATACCGTAGGCTCGCTCCTGCCGTGCCTGCTCCGGTGTCTTTCCCTGCAGCTCTATCGTCCCGGACGAAGGCTCCTGAAGACCTGCTATCATGCGGAGCAAGGTTGACTTGCCGCAGCCGGATGGTCCTATGATGGTCGTGAACCGGCCCTGCGGCACAGAAAATGAAACCCCGTCCACTACCGTGACCGGATGGGTGTCAGTGAACTTCTTGCTGACGGCTTCGATCCGTATGTCTGGCTTATTGCTCATAATCTGTGATCCAAATGAATCGTTTGTTCTCTTGTCACTGCCTAGGAAACAAATACACTACCCCGTCAGCGAAGCGCTGCCACCCCTTCACTGAAGGGGAATTATTCCCCTCCTGTGGAGGGGTGGCCCTGAGCGAAGTCCGCGTAGTCGAAGGGCCAGGGTGGTCTCCTCCCTATAGGAACTGTCCATCTGTCGCCCCGTCCTCCTGTGTCCCTGCCGGTAGGAGATCAAGCTTCTGCAACATCTCCCGGGTCGAAGTCCAACGACCAGGATCCATGACGCCGAGGTCATTCGAAAGATTTGCCGTATCGCGCCACTTCGCCATACTCGCTTCGAGCACCTGCCTCTGCACCGGGTAGTCCGCTTCGGATAGATCAGGGATCCGAGCTACAGAAGCAGTGAACGTGTAGTCAGGATTATTGATGGCATACTGCATGGCCTGCTTCACGGCCTGTACAACTCCGAGCACAATATCAGGCGAATTGTTGATCATGTCTTCACTGGTGATGAGCGACGCGCCTACCAGCGAGACATAGTCACCAAAAGGGATCTCCTGTACAGAGTATCCGCGTTCTCTCAGCTGCACCAACTCATTGTTGGCGAACACGACCGCTGCATCGACCCGGCCAGTGGTGAGCATTTCGATCTGCGCGTACCCTATCGATTCGATAGTCACGGCATTCTGCCCGATGGTTGCATCCAAAAATGCCAGCAATCCGGTATAGCTGCTGCCGTACAGACCCGGGATACCGATCTTCTTGCCAGTCAGGTCCTGTGGCGTCCTGATGCCAGTAGACTCAAGGGAGACAATACTGACCGGCAGCTCCGGGTAAAGCGCCAGCACCGCCACGACCGGCAGTCCCTGCGCCCGGCCCAGGAGCACCTGTTCGCCGTCCGTGATGGCAAAGCCCTTCTGACCGGCCGCCACCTGCTGGATGAGATCCGGCGCCATGCCGTAGTCCAGCGTGACATCGACCGACTTCTGCGTGAAATACCCTCGGTCCTCAGCGACGAAGAACGGCGCGAACTGGACATTGGGAATGTAGCCCATGCCGATAGTGACCGGGGTAGGGCCGGCAGGCGTTTCGCTCGTCTGATTGTTCGAAGGCAGGAGCGAACAGGCACCAAAGATGAAGACTGCACAGAATGAGAGCAACAAGATTTTTTTCATAACCATCCTTCTGCAAAAAAAATGTAGGGACGGCGATTTATCGCGTCTCTGACGGTTACATCATCGTAACCGAACCAGCACCCTCGAGACCAAGCTGATCGCCCCATAGAGCGCGAGACCAAGCCCCACCAGCGAAATGATCGCCACGAACACCAGCGGCGTATCGAGCACCCCCTTGCCGGCATTGATGAGATAGCCCAGTCCCTGCTGCGCACCGATGAACTCCCCGACCACGGCACCCATGAGCGACAGGCTGAGCCCGACGCGAAGCCCGCTCAGGATACCCGGCAAGGCGGCAGGCAGTTTGAGCTTGCTGAAAGTCTGCCACCTGCTGCCCCCAAGCGCCTGCATATCCAGGAGGAGCAGGCGGTCCAGTGAACCGAAAGCCTCAAGCGCGGCAGCAAACATGGGAAGAAAAGCGACGACCGCCGCTATCAGGACTTTGGTCTGGTAGCCGTTCCCGAACCAGATCATGAGCAGCGGAGCTACGGCCAGGATGGGAATGGACTGTATGGCGATGAGATACGGGCTGAGGATATAGCGAACATGAGAGTATTCAGACGCCGTGTACGCAAGAGAACAAGCGATGAAACCAGATACAAAAAAACCACTCATCGTCTCCGACAGCGTGGTTAGAATATGTCCCCAAAGTTTCCCGTGTTCCCAGGCCCTCACTGCTCTCTCAGCAACCAGGGCCGGAGACGGTAGGATAAATGACGGATAGCCGGAAAAGGTGCTCAGTACCTGCCAGAAGACGAGCAGCGAAAGAAGCGAAAACAACACAAACAGAAAACGTTTCATGAAAAGATCCCCTTCTTTCATCCGGACTGTACCGTCGGCTCCGGATTCTCACCGGATCAATCCTGAGCGACGTCTGCGGAGTCGAAGGATTCTGCATCCTGAGCGACGTCTGCGGAGTCGAAGGAGTCATGGGCTTGTCCTCCGAAGCCCTGAGCGAACCCTGTGAGTCGAAGGGCGTAGGAGGAACCACCACCGGCTGGGAATTTAACCCAACCTCAGAAGTACTATTGCACCTGTCTAGTATATCCGAGCTTGCCGAATTGGCAAGCGAATCATCATTCCTGCTTCACATCCGCCACCTGTCCGCCGGTCATTTTCAGTAGATCGGCAGGCGCCATGGCAAATACCGCATTCGGTGTGCCAGCGGCTCCATAGATGATCTCGTAGGAGAGAAGTGATTCATCAATGAATGTCCGGCACACCGTCGTATGTCCGACTGGGGCGACCCCACCGATGACATAACCGGTCTTTTCACGGACGAAATCTGCATCACCCTTGCTGAGCTTTTCTCCGATGAGCTTCTCGACTTTGCGTTCGTCGACCCGATGCGCCCCGCTCGCGACCACGATCACACAGTCACCCTTGATCTTGGCACGAAAAACAATGGACTTGGCGATCTGGGCGATCTCGCAGCCGACACAGAAGGCGGCGTCTTGCGAAGTCTTGGTTCCCTGGGGGAATTCCAGCACCTTGATTTCAAAACCCATATCATGCAGCAGGTTCTTCACTTTCAACGCAGTAGGATGGATGTCCGGCATGTTTAATGTCCTTTTCGTTGGTAAAGTGTCATCCTCGGGCGTGACCCGGGGATCCATCTTTTCTCTTTTCTTTTTCTATTTCTGGATCCCCGATCGGGTCGGGGATGACATACTGATGAACAATTTCAAAACTCCGGCGTATACCTGCTGTCCGCGGACGTGAGGTCCTGGACCAGAGCGTTGTCAAAACCATGCTCATTGAGAAAATCAACACCCGCCTGGTACTCCTCTGCCGTCAAGTGGCGGTCGATCTCCGGATGTTCGGAGGCCCGCCAGGTGGGAAAATACTGCGCCATCAGGCTGATCTGGGTATGATTTCCCAGGTTCTCGTCTATCCACTTGAGCACCTCCAGAGAATCGGCCGGACAGCCGGGCAGCATCAGATGCCGGACAGCCACCCCTTTTTGCAGAATACCGCTCGGGTCAAAGCTATTATCCGGCTGCTGGCGGCGCATCTCCTCGATCGCTTTGGTCGCTATGGCAAAGTAGCCGGGGGCCAGGGAATACCGCTTGGCCAAAACATCGGAAAAATATTTCATGTCAGGCAGATACACATCTACCAGCCCTTCGAGAGAACGGATCGTCCCGACGGTCTCATACCCATTGCTGTTCCAGACGACGGGGATCCTTATCTTTTTTTTCAATGCCGTGAGAGCAGGGACCAACAGATGGCTGTAGGGGGTCGGACTCACCAGATTGATATTGAGCGCACCTTCTGAAGCCATATCTTTACAACGACCGACAAAATCCGCGATTGAAAACGCTTTCCCCATGCCTTCCTGTGAAATGAGATAGTTCTGACAGAACACACAGGAGAGATTGCAGCGGCTGAAAAAAACCGTACCCGAACCCTCTTTGGCAGTGCCGCTGATGAACGGTTCTTCATCGAAGTGCAGCTGCGTTCTTGCGATCATGAGCTCGTTCGGCGCCCGGCACACCCCGAGCTTGACCTCCCGGTCGACCTGACAGTCAAAGGGGCAGACGCGACAGGAAAATCCAGTCGTCATACATCACTCTTTTGCTTAAGTTCGGAAAGGATGTTGAGCGCCTGGAGCGGCGTCAGTGTTTCGATCTTGATCTCCTTGAGCGCGGTCAGTGCGGGATGGGAGGTGGGGGTCTCTGCTCCCAGTCGGGGCGGTTCATGAACCGCCCTTACGGATACGTCTGATGATCTGGCACCCCCACCTCCCAGTCTGTCTTCCAGCCCCTGATTGGCATCCTCGATGGTGGAGAGTACCTCGAACGCTCTCGTCATGACCTCACGAGGAAGTCCGGCCAACTGAGCGACCTGGATACCGTAGCTCTGGTCCACCCCGCCGGGGACGATCTTCCGGAGGAACACCACCCGCCCCTCGATCTCCCTCACCGCAATATTGAAATTCCGTACCCTCGACAGCTCGTCTGCGAGCTGAACAAGTTCATGATAGTGTGTGGCGAACAGGGTTTTGGGGCCTCGCTCTCCCTTACCATGCAGGTACTCCACGACCGACCAGGCGATGGACAAACCGTCAAAGGTCGAAGTGCCGCGGCCGATCTCATCAAGAATTATCAGGCTGCGCGGCGTTGCATTGTTCAAAATATTCGCCGTCTCCTGCATCTCCACCATAAAGGTGCTCTGCCCCCGCGAGAGGTCGTCCGAGGCGCCGATGCGGGTAAAGATCCGATCAACCACCCCTATGCGGGCACACGAAGCAGGCACGAAGGAACCGATCTGTGCCATGAGGGTGATCAGAGCGACCTGCCGCAGGTACGTGCTCTTGCCGGCCATGTTGGGTCCGGTCAGCACCATCACCTGGGCACCGCTGCCGGCGAGTGAAGTATCATTGGGGATGAACCGTTCGCCGAGCGATAGTCGCTCCACCACCGGATGACGGCCTTCGGTAATTTCCAGGATATCGCTCCCATCCACCACCGGCCGGACATATGAATTTTGCGTT
Organism: Candidatus Wirthbacteria bacterium CG2_30_54_11; assembly: GCA_001873755.1. GTDB lineage: Bacteria > Patescibacteriota > CG2-30-54-11 > CG2-30-54-11 > CG2-30-54-11 > CG2-30-54-11. The sequence continues at coordinate 6,185 of MNZT01000046.1, forward strand.
GCCAGCTCGGCAAAGCCGCTCAGAACATCCAGGGTGGCGATGGCATGGGCATTCTGCTGCAGCGCCATGATCGACCGTGAAAGGTCACTGACCAGCTGGCTGTACAGCTCCTGTTCGAGCTGAACAATCCGTTCCTCCGCCCCGAGTACTTTAGCTTCGTGCTCCTTCAGCTCCGGGGTGATGAACCGCTCCGCGTTCACGAGTGTCTGCTTGCGGATATAGTCCTCCGGAACATCATTACTGTTGGCATGGGTCACTTCGATGTAGTAGCCGAAGACCCGGTTGTACCCGACTTTCAGAGTGTTGATATGGGTCCGTTCCCGTTCTGCGGTCTCCAACCGCTTGATCCAATCTCTACCGTTCTGTTTGATATCGATCAGTTCGTCCATCTCCGGATGAAAACCCTGACGGATGACCGAGCCCTTGCCGAGAACCGCAGCCGGCTCAGAGATCAAGGTCTGCTCAATGCGCTCCACTACCTCAGGGAGCTCCTGCAGCTGCTCCACGATCTCCCGCAGGGGAGTCCGTAAGGGCGGTTCAAGAACCGCCCCCTGACTCTGATCTCCAGCGACATCCAGCTCCCCCAGTGCCTCTTTCAGCCCCGGTATGAGCGCCACGCTCTCCTTCAGCCGGATCAGCTCCCGCGGCATGATGCGGCCAAGGGCCAGCCGGGCACTAAGCCTCTCCATGTCGCCAAGCTCGGTCAGCAGCTCACGAAGCGCAGCGTGAGTGGTCTTCTCTGACCGAAGGATCTCGACAGCTGAAAGTCGCGCATTGATCTGGAGCGGATCGATCAAGGGGCGAAGTAACCAGCGCCGAAGCAGCCGCTGTCCCATGGTGGTGATGACGGAGGTCTGCATGACCGAAAGCAGTGACGCTTCGCGGTCCCGACGGTGCAGATCCTCCACGATTTCGAGAGATCTGATGGTATTGTCGTCGAGGAACATGGCGCTGCCGTCCTGCTCCACCTTCATCTGCGTGATATGGTCGAGCGAACGCTTCTGGGTCTCATGCAGATAGCTGAGCAGCGCTCCGGCGGCCTGGACCGTAGGGTCCTGCTCCGCCAGACCAAAGCCCTCAAGGACGGTGACGCGGAACTGCTTTTTGATCTCATCAACTGCATTTTCCCTGAGGTACGCCCAGTCAGCGAACGGGAACAGGGTGAACCCTTCTTCTTTCACAAGCGTCACCACTTCGTGCAGACCCTCGCTCTGACACAAGCTCTCCGGCATGATGACTTCGGACGGCGCTATCCGCGAGAGCTCGGCCCGCACCAGATCGAGACGACGGGAAGGTTCCCCGGCTACCTGGCGCACGGTAAGTTCACCCGTGCTCACATCAGCCCAGGCAAGTCCAACTGATTCTTTGCCGGGATAGACAGACAGCAGGTAATTGTTGGCACCGGAAGAGAGATAGCTGCTCTCGTCGTAGGTGCCAGGAGTGATGACGCGGGTAACTTCCCGTTTCACGATGCCCTTGGCCGTGGCCGGGTCTTCCATCTGATCGCAGATCGCGACCTTCTGCCCCTGCTTCACCAGTCGGCCGATATAGTTATCAACGGCATGATAAGGGACTCCGCACATAGGCATCTTGATCTCGGAACTTTTGTTGCGCGAAGTCAGCACGATATCAAGCATCCTGGATGCCAGGACCGCGTCCTCGCCGAACATTTCATAAAAATCCCCCAGCCGAAACATCAGTATCGCGTCGGGGTACTGCTTTTTGACTTCATAGTACTGTCTGAGCATCGGCGTCAGTTCTGCCATGGCCTCTCCTGTTTGGACAGCTGGCATCGTAGACGAAGACGAAAGCAAATACAACTCCCCCCACTGCAAAGTATTCCCCCCTCTTTGGCAAAGCGGGGGGACTGAAAGATAAGATTATCCCCCCACTTTTTGAAAGAGGGGGTTAGGGGGCGTTAATTTCGCGGCTTCAACTATCACAGCAATCACACTGTCTATCCTTTGAAGGACCTCTGCATTAGTAAACCGTATAGTCTCAATGCCGACGCTCCTCATATACTCCGCACGGACTGCATCATACGCCGCCCCTTGTTCCGTGTAATGCTGTCCTCCATCCACCTCAATGACCAGTTTCAATTCTGGACAATAGAAATCCGCAATATAAGGTCCAATACCATACTGTCTGAAAAACTTATTACCCGTACGCTTGTTTCTCAAATACTTCCAAAGCATAATTTCAGCCTCGGTCGATCTCTGCCGAAGCTGTATTCTGTGCTCTTTGGTCACTGCCTTATTGAACAACCGCATAAGAAATCCTGACTAACTCCCTCTACTGCACAGTGGTTCTCCCTCTTTCGAAAAGAGGGAGACACCCGCGAAAATCAAACAAAGAAAAATTAAAATCCCCCCACTTTTCCAAAGAGGGGGCTAGGGGGCGTTCGCAATCCTCTTCAGTTTCTCGCATCCCCTCTCCACATCTGCCGAGCTGGCGCAGGCAGCCAGACGGATATACCTGTCGTATTCCATCCCGCCGAAGAACCGTCCCGGGGTATAGAGCAGAGGGTCTTCGCCGCTGTGGGCCAGTGCACGGAACGCCTCTTCGCTCGCGAACCGATCGGGCAGCTGCGGGAACAGGTAAAAAGCGCCCTGCGGACGGACGAGAGGAAAACCCAGGCTTTCCAGAGTATCAGCCAACCGGTTTACCCGACTTTCGTATTCTCCGACCGGGATGGACTGGTTGAGCCCGATCTTCGCAATGACCTTCTGCTGAAGTCCTGGCGCATTGACCACCCGGGTGCGGAGATTGGTCCCCAGCGCAGCCCTGAATATCTGCCGGGTCTCGTCGTCCTGCCCGATCTGGGGGTGCATGGCCAGATAGCCGATCCGTTCGCCGGCCAGACCAAGCGACTTGGAAAAAGAAGTCAGATAGATGGTACCCCGATACCACATCATGAGGGACTCGTACCTGACACTGCCAAACACCAGCCGGTCATAGGGCGCGTCCTCGAGCACGATGATCTCTATACCGTATTCCTGATTCTTCCGATCCAGCAGATCGCCAAGCGCTCGCAGGGTCTCTTCTGAATAAATTCGTCCGGTCGGATTGTTGGGTGAATTGATGATGAGCGCCCGGGTCCGACTCGTGATCGCTGACTCCAAGGCATCGAGGTCCAGATCGAAATCAATGCTCGCATGGACCAGAACCTGCCGACCCCTATTATTTTCAATATAGTTCTGGTACTCGACGAAGCAGGGCGCCACCACGATCACTTCGTCCTGCACCCCGGGCTCGATGATGGTCATGAGTGAGACATCAAGCGCATTGGCAGCGCCGGCGGTCATGACGATATCGGCAGCAGAAAACGAGGAACCGAGACGCGGCTCCAGATCCCGGGCAACCACTTCCCTGGTGTCGAGGTACCCGGCATTGGGCATGTATTTGTGCATGTTGTCAGACGACGAGTGACGGGACGCGATGATGTCGCTGAGAGTCGAATAGTAGATCTCCGGCGGCCGGATATCAGGGTTGCCGATGGAGAGGTCAATAGGCTGTTTGCCTTCCTTGCGGTACTGGGTCCCGAGCTCGAACATGGCCCGGATCCCGGAACCGCCCTTCACTCCGCTGGTGCTTCTCTGATTTGCGAGCACTCACTCTCCTTTTCCAGATATGAAATCAGCATGCAAAAAAATGCTATCTCCTCTTCAGGTCGTACATCACCCCTCGCACATGCATCATCCCCTCTCTGGCATACCGGCGAAAGCTGGGAATAGAGAGCCACAGGAGCCAGACACCGGCAAAGCCGGCGAAACCAAGCCCCCAGATGAAAAGGCCTGATCGGTAGGTGAACACTATCTGATGAAGACCCGCCGGAACATAGATGCCTCGAAACGCGGCATCAGTCGGGTAGATGACGGTTCTTTTCCCATCGATAGTCGCGCTCCAGCCGGGGTACCAGGTGTCAGTCAGCACCAGAAAAGCGTTCTGGTCGGCCCTGACGGTGAGCTCCACTTGGTCCGGAAGGTAAGAAACCATGGCGACATCGGGCGAAGTCGTAGCCACCGGAGCCCGCTGCTCCAGCGTCTCGAGAAAGGGTGCGTCCCCGCGCTCTTCCACGAGCGCCTCGAAGGCGCCGTGAAAAAGCGGCGACTTCATCCGTTCGATCACCCCGTTGCTGGTCCCATACCGCTGCACCCGGTCCACGATAAATGCCCGCTTGAGGGCATTGTCATTCTGGATAATGGCATAGGGGGCAGAAGACAAAAGAGAATAACCTCTGGCCGTATCATTCCCCAGGGTCAGGTCTCCTCCTCCACAGACCGTGAAATCAGAGGGAAAATCAGCGATGATGAATCTGACCGCCGCCAGATCGTACCAGATATCCTGGATCCGGTCTGCTACCCACACGCCATTTTCATATTTCAACCAGGGTGTGAGAAAGGCAGACACGCGCTCAGGGATCCAGGCTCCCGGTCCTCTGATATCAGAAGTGCGATAGAGGGTCGCCTGCCCGGGCGGCAGAAAATCAGAAAGACTGATGATCCGCTGCCTCTCGGGGTTGTCCCTCTGAATACTCTGTATGGTTGCCGGCACCTGACTTCCCGCTGCCTGAGGCGCTGCCGGAATGTACGGACTGTGAGCCAGGAATAGATCGACCCAGAGGAGGCCGACGACCAGGAGGCTGGCATAGGTCCAGCGTCTGAAATGCCTGAACACCGCCTCAAAGCCAAAACTGGCTACTAAGGCAAACGACCATACCGCGAGGTACCGCATCCTCTCCGGATGGAGCAGATTGATCAGAGGGACTGCGGTGACCCGCTCCATCCCAGGCAGGTGTGCAGACAAGACAAAGAACAGACATCCGGAAAGCAGCGAGAACCACATGAATCTGCGTTTGCGTCCCAAAAGGAGCGCCAGAAGTATGAACACGACCGAGCCCAGTCCGATATAGAGCCCGGCAGAAGCAAAGGTGCTCCCGGCAAAAGCCCAGACATGGTTCTTTTGCTCCAGGGCAGAAGTCGGCGACACCAGGAGCAGCAGCTCCCAGAAGCCTCGCCACCCTGCCCCGCTCTGCACGGAGGAGGAAAAGGTCTCCATGGTCTGTGACACCGTGCGCGAAATGGCCGATGACTGAATGGCAAGCTCGATCGTCGGCAATATCTGCGGAGCTGCCAGCAGGAGCCCGAGGCACGAATATTTAAACATGACCCGGTATTTCCCGAAGATCTCGCGGATGACATACCGGTCCCTGACCAGGCTTATGAACCGCGCACCCAGATACCAGACGACGAAGAAGCAGAGCTGCGCGATGGTCGACAGATGCCCGGCATAGATCGTGGCTGCCGTCGCCAGAGCAAGTGCTACCGGATAGCGGTGAGATTCAGAGCGAACAATGCCTTCCAGACACCAGAGGATCAGTGGCAGGTAGATCCAGGTGGCCTGTGCGCTCTCACCGGCATGAGCTACCATGGCAGCACTGAACATCCAGGCGACCGTACCGAACGCAGCTGCCCCCCGGCTCAGTCCGATCCGGCGGATGAATCCGTACATGAAAAAACCGGCCAGTACAAATCTCATCCAAATGAGGAGATTCCAAAAAGAGGCGAACGAATCAGTAAAACGGTACAACAGCAGCTTGCTGACCTCGAAGACCCCGTGCACGCTCTGCGCCATGAACGGCACCCCGGTGAGGGTGTAGGGATTCCAGAAGGGAACGCTGTCCCTCCGGAAGGCTTCCCAGCCGAACCGCGCCGCCGGGATGGAGGTGCTGTACACTTCGCGGTACAGCTCAGACGAACCTGCTGCCTGATCGGAACTCTCTCCAAACAAAACCTGTCCCTGAAAAGCAGCTTTATAGAAAAAAAGTGAAGCCAGCACTGCACAGCCCACGAATGCCCAGAGGAATTCGTTTCCGAGCGCGGACATCAACATGGGAAATAATGATCGGCGACGATATCTTTTCACCTCTGACCCTGCATGAGGTCTAAACGATCAGTTTGACCTGAGCAGGTACCAGTTTGAACTGTACCTGCCCCGAAAGCTCGGCTCTATAGCCGTCGAGCATGACCGGCACCGGCCGGTCAAACGTCACTGTACAGTCACTCAGGTGCAGCCGTGTCACTTCCGGCAGCACCGCAATGGGATCTTCGCGCATCTGCTCCCAGGGAAGATTTTTCCTGCTCCTGGCCGCACAGCTGACCAGAGCAAAATGCTCCTCCTGTTTTCCGATCGTCTGCACAGATCGATTGATCTCGATCATCATACCGACCGAGATGAGATAGGCTTCCAGTCCCTCCCGCTCGACGATGACACGGAATTCCTCGGGACCTGAGGGAGCAGATCGATCGCGGGATCGGTGAAGTAATTCCTTCAAGGCAACCATCAGTGACCGGGACGAGCGATTGTCCGATGTCGGATCGATGGCTCTGCCGACCCTGAAATGATCAATAATGAAGCTCCTGCCGATCTTCAGCAGGTCCACCTCCCGCAGTCGGCGGGCAGCCAGAGAGTCACCCACCTCACCGACCTGCGAGCTGATGGCCCACCGGTGGCCAAAGGCACATAAATCACCGAGAGGAACGTAGCCCAGTGCGAGTCCTGAGCCGGCTGCGACACTAGCCGCACAGGCAAGCAGGGCGTCTCCTCCGACCACCACGACGGTCTGGAAACGCTTCTGTTTGATGATCCGGGTGATCTCCTGCATGGCTTCCTGGTCGCTGGCTACTTCCTTGCGTTCACCGAGCAGCCCTCTTTCACGGATCTCAGGGACGAGATGTTCCCAGTAGTCCCTGTACCCGCGATCAAGCACGCGGAGGTCGAGCAGAAAAAAATACACCTCGCGGCTCCTTTAGTGTGCTGAACCGTCTTGGTCATCCATGGCCGGCAGCATATCCATCTGATCGTGCTGTTTGTTCATAGTGATCTTGCCCTGGATGATACCGCCTTCTTCGACCCTCAGAAGCGTGGTGGCCACGTCTCCGGTGATATGGGCAGTGTTGGCCACCACGAGAACGCCTTCGCATTCGATCGTACCTTCCACTTCTCCTCGTACCTGGATACTCGTGGCCTTCAGACCTGCTTTGATGCGGGCATTTTCACCGATGACCAGCTCACCTTTGACCTGGATGCTGCCGACGGCTTCGCCGTTGATGAATGTGTGTTCATCAAAGCGGATATCTCCCTTCAGCGTCGTCCCCTGTCCCAGGATGTTCACATAGGTGTCGCCGGTTTCTATTTTAGCCATGGTGTGTCCCCTCTATGTGAGTGAAATTATTTCTTCCCCAGAGCGGTGGAGAGTACCTGCTTTTCCTCATCCGTGAGCTGATAGCGGGACTTGCCTTTTTCCACGGGCTTGGCATAGACGCGGGTAGCATCACGGGCGTGGAGACTGCTGAGCACGACCCCGTCGTCATTTTCATCAAGTAAAGCGAGGGCAAAGCTCTGATCTCCGCCGGTGTCTTCAAAAGGGTTGAAACGAACGATCGCTTTTTTCTGCACCCCGAACCGCATTTTCTCGCGCAGTTCCTGCTGCAGCTGCCCCATCTGGTTGAAGTTGAAGCTCACCTGATCGAGCTTCACGAACAGGCGGTCGAGCCGATGACCCAGGTTTTCTCCCTGCACCCCTTCACCCAGGTGCTCGATGATCCTGTTCCAGGCCCGGATCTGCTGCCAGGTCTTCAGAACGCCCAGAACAGCGAACAGCGCAAGCGCAAAAGCCAGGATCGCGACCGCAGCCAGCACCGATGTCATCGACACGCTCCCCATAGGATATCTCCCGTATTGATACTTGCTGAAGTGTAGTGGATTTGCGGGTTGCTTGCAACCCAGGTAGGGGGTTGCTATACTCGTTTAGAATTCAAATACCGTATGTAAAAGGAGATAGTCATGTCACGCAAACAATCCAAAAAACGCTCATTCGGTCATGCCCGCACCGAACCTCTCCCCCAGACCTCCACCTCGACCTCTCCTCTCAAAGCTTCGGCCCCGGTCAAAACTGCCGCCCCGACTGACTTTGCAAAATATGCCTATGTAGCCAAAGACTTAAAGCAGGTCGCGGTCATCCTCGGCACCATCCTGGTTTTGTATCTCACGATTTTCCTGGCCAATCAGTCGCTGCATCTCTTCTAGGTCACCAGACGCGGAACACCGACAACACCCGTCCGTACAGCTGCACCTCAGGCACGAGCGTAAAAGCGTCGTTTTGCGCAAAAGGCTGCAGGATGAACTGGTGGTTTTCACGGTGGATATAGATCCTCCTGATGGCGGCACTCCCGTCGCCGAGTGTCACTACTCCCACGATGGCGTCGCTAGGTTTGGATTTGATATCGAGGATGAGATAATCCCCGTCCATCAGTGCACAGTCACTGAATCCCTCTCCCTTGACCCGAAGCGCAGCCACTGACCGATTACCCACCCAGTCCACCGGCACGTTCAGATACTGAGAGGGCCCGATCAGTTTCTGGATCGGCTGACCCGCTGTGAGCTCTCCTGCCAGACGCACTTCCACGATCTCCCGAAACAGCGGCCCCTCATGGGGATCCGTGATCTCGATTCCGCGCTCTCCATGGTAATCGCGGCGGATATAGCCTTTTTCCTCCAGCCGCGACAGATGGGCATGCACGGTGGCCAGAGACGAAAGTTTGAAGTGCTTCGCGATCTCCTGCAGAGTGGGCGCAGCCTCCCGATCCCGGATGTATTCCTTGATATACTGCAGGATCTCTCTCTGACGGCGATACAGCGTGGCAGACATGGCAGCCTCAACTAGGATACAGACAGCACCGTTATACCGAATAAAACGCGAAACGTCAACGCTTGAAAAAAAGACAGTCTTCAGATACTATAGTCAGGATTAAATACAGGTGAAGATGCCATGCCACGACTCCCCCGTAAAAAAATCAGCAATATCATCCTGGAAGCCGCCGTCACAGAGCCGGTGGTAGGGACCGTGAACAACTCTGATACCGGCCTCACCCTGGAACAGATCGACGAACTGATAGGCAAACACACGGACTGCGCCGGCTGGTGCCCCGGCTGTGAAGAAGCCCTGGACTGCGAACAGGCCTGGGCCCAGTGGGACCCTGTGGAGCTGTGCAGCGAGATGCAACGGGCAGAACTGGAATTCACCATCGACGAGACATTGGACGATGACCCGGAACGGGACCTGCTGAGCCCTGACGGCAACGCCCTGACCGTACGCTGCGAGATACTTTCCCCGGCCGAAGGCGTCCCGCCCCAGTTACGCGATTTCCTCCGGGAGCTGGAGCGCCTGGTCAAACGCACCGAGCAGCAGCTCAAAGCCCATCCCCGGAAAAAGACTACCTGACATACCATCTACCTAGAATAGCTACACCAGTAGCTATTTTTTAGTACCCGGAGATCCCCATGATCGACCTGAACACTGTCATCAAAGCCTACGACATCCGCGGCACCTACCCCGACCAACTGAACGAAGACCTGGCGTACCGGATTGGTAAAGCTCTTTCCGACTTCTTACTTCATGCTTCGATCGCAGTCGGCCGCGACATGCGCGCCTCCTCTCCTGCCCTCCATGATGCGCTGATCCGAGGAATCACCGAGCAAGGCTCCGATGTCATCGACGTCGGTCTCTGCAGTACGGACATGGTCTACTTCGCCTGCGGCAAATACGGCTACGGCGGCGGCATCATGATCACGGCCTCACACAATCCGGCCCGATACAACGGCCTCAAATTCTGCCGCGAACAGGCCATCCCCATCAGCAAACAGACCGGTCTCGCCGAAATACAGACCAAGGTCGAGCAGAACTCCTACGAAACCCCGAAGCGAAAGGGAACAGTAGAACAGCGCGACCTCAGGGAAGCCTGGGTCGAGCATGCGCTCAGATTCATCGACCAGTCAAAGATCAAACCACTGAAAGTCGCCGTCGATGCTGGCAACGGCATGGCCGGTTACATCATGCCTGTGGTGGCCAAATATCTGCCCATCGATATCGTCCCCCTCTACTTCGACCTCGACGGCACCTTTCCCAATCATCCTGCCAGTCCGATTGAACCTGAGAACATGGCAGACCTGCAGATCAAGGTTCGCGAA
>MNZT01000060.1 GCA_001873755.1 Candidatus Wirthbacteria bacterium CG2_30_54_11
CCCATCCAACTACAACGACAAATCAAGTCCAAACTCAACAAGCTACGGGACACCCTTCGGTAAGATTTCTTAATGATCTAACGCGTAATACTATTAAATATAAATTATTGCCCGTGAATGAATGAGGTCCCTGTGGGTTTGTAAACCACTTTGTGTAAATCAATTTGGTAAGCAGATTCTACCCTCAAAACGGATCATGAGCTGATTCAGGATTTGAGCCCAATCTTTTATCGGCATCGTCCACTTTTTGCTGGTATTCATAACTGCCAGGTAGAGTTGTTTCTGAATGGCATGTTCATCCGGGTAGGTTCCCTTGGTTTTCACCACTTTTCGCATTTGACGGTAAAAGCTCTCGATTGAGTTGGTGGTATAAATCAGCCGGGCAATTTCCTTGGGATAATCAAAGTAGACGCTCAATTCTGCCCAGTTGTTTTCCCAGCTTCGAATGGCAATTGCGTAACGGGTTCCCCATTTTTCACGAAGTCCGACAAGTGCCTTTTCTGCCTCTTTTCTCGTTACTGCCTGGTATACCCCTTTCAAATCGGCCATGAACTCTTTCCGGTCTTTCCAGCTCACATATTTGAGTGTGTTACGGATCTGATGTACCACACACCGCTGTACAATAGTTTGCGGGAATACTGCGGTGATCGCCTCCTTGAATCCGGTTAGTCCATCCACACTGGCGATCAAAATGTCCTTCACTCCACGACTCTGCACTTCGCTTAAAACAGTCAGCCAGTAATTCGCACCTTCACTTTCTCCGCTCACCCAGACGCCCAGAACTTCTTTCATTCCCTCAGTGGTGATACCGAGCATGGTATAGACCGCACGTGCCTTGCTCTGCCCATCTACTCGTAAATGTATGTATATTGCATCCAGATAAAGCATCGGGTATACCGCTGGAAGTGGTCTGTTTTGCCACTCCTCTATCTCAGGCATCAGTTTGTTCGTGATCTGGCTTATTGCCCCTGCTGATAGCGTCGCTCCGTACATTTCCTCTATCATCAAACTGATGTCCCGGGTACTCATCCCTCGCCCATACATGGCGACAATCTTAGCCTCAAGCTCGTTCGTCTTTCGTTGATACTTGGGTAAAACCTGGGGTTCGTATTCCCCTTCGCGATCACGGGGTACTTCGATTGTTACCGCTCCATCACTCGTCTCAATGGTCTTTTCGTAGCTTCCATTCCGACTGTTTTTCTGGTGGCTGTCCGTCTTTTGATGCTTCTCGTATCCGAGGCTTTCTGTGAGTTCTGCCTCCATCATGCTCTGGAGAGTTTTCCCGAACAGCTGAGAGAGCATCCCGCCTTTCCCGATCAGATCTTCCGGCTTCTTTGCCTTTTTGGCCAACAACTTGGCCAGTTCGTCGATCAATTCCTCTTGTGCCATGGTTTCCTTTCCTCCTTGGTACCATTTACACAAAAGAGTTTACACTACCGCTATTTTTCTCCGATATCGCTCTTTATTGTCTTTTCTAGTTATAATATTCAATATGGTTGCAGCCCCGACGGCTCCTTCTACCATCCCTGCGGTAATAAGTTGCGGCCAAGTTACTAAACTTTTTCCTATTTCTTTTAATGCTATCGACATTCTTGGATCCATATATTTCCTACCAACAATCTTAGATATAATTTCTATCCTTTTATCAATGCTGCCATTTTGATCCAGAAAAATATTAGTCCAATACTTTTCCTTTCTCCCAAGAATAGGCAACTCCCTATTCAAGTCATATCGTTCTACATCTATGATTGCTCCATGGACATTACTTGTTAGCATTACAACTGCAACGCCATATTTCTTTGCCCACTTACGTATTTCAATTTTCATCTCAAGACTATCAATCTCTTCCACGACCATGTCTATCTTTTGTTTTCTGTGAACTTCCGTGAGCAATCTCGTTGTCATTTTTGTATCTAATACATCTATTCTGGCATATGGATTGTTGCCATACAATCTCCTTGCAACCAGTTCCGCTTTATTAATGCCCACCTCATCGACGCCGCCAAGCAACCTATTAAAATTCACACATTCTAAATTATCATGATCACAGAGGACGAAATTGGCGCACCCCATCAAACCTAAAGAATGCGCAATATTACTTCCGACACTCAAGCCGATGATTGCGATACGATAATCATGTAGCTTTTTCTGATCATTTTTTTCTATTAACGGCTTATTTCGACTTGTTTTAAGTGTGTCATGGTCATTTTCTGGTAAAACTGAAACTACTTTTTTTAGCCATGGAAAAAAAAAGAAATTAAATCGAATCGCCCTAACAAAACGACGATATTCCTTAGAAACAATAATATCATTCTTGCTGCACGAAACCTTCTCTGGATGTCGCACTAGAAATAAAGCTAATAGCTGTGATTCTCGTTGGTCAATTAATGCAACATTTGGATGAGATCGTATAAACTCATTTAAACCGGTCGCAATAAGACGTGGGGTATCCATAAACAGATCCCTTACTACATAACACATTTCTGCTTTACGACATCATTCGAAAACAATCCGCTTCCTTTCGGAAACAATTTCACTAAGGGCAAGCTCTTTTCGCCCAAAGATTCATATAAACGATTATACTCTGAATTCTTTTGCCTCAACGTCACAACTAATTCTCTCGAAAATATTGTTACGAGCTCTACTGATGGTTCAAGTGCAAAACCTAACTCTATGGCAATAATAATTTTTTGTATCCCGTTATTGTCATCTTTAACTTGCATCCTAAACTTGCCGGTTGCCCATTGTTTTAACTGGTCAGACTCCAAAGCGGCTTTGATATTTTCCGGAAAAATTTTTAAGCCGTAATAGGAAATGGTGCTATCGCTCTTCCCAAACAGATAAAGAAAAGGAAGCTTCCAACTATTGTTAATATTGTTATTTCTGAGTTCATTATGCAGGTCAACACCAATTTTTAAAAACTGACTATAAAGCTCATTATGAGTAAAAAGCCCCCCTTCGTCATGTATATTATATCTGACTAGCGGAATCCCGGCAAAAGAACTAAAAATTAATTCGTTATTTTCTTTTTCAAAAAATCTCATAAGAGGATTGTACTGGATTAGGGTACATGTTCGAGTGCTTCCTATAACTGCTGTTGAGACTTGATCGTTGCTTTCCAATATTCTCTTGGCGCAAATACTTATCGGGGTCTCGTGCCCCAAAATCAATGAATCGGCACTTCCATACATATTTAAGGAAATAGATAAATCACTAAAATCCTGGGACGCTGAAGTGATAATGTTTTCTCGCCACTTCTCAGAAAATCCTTCTGCTGCAAAAAGGAAGCGGAGCTTTCTTTTACTCCAAGAAAAACCATGCGCAATAGAATAATCAACTACGTCTTTGACGAATGGAGGATAACCCGCTAATATTATTTGATCATAAGGACCAGAGGCTTCTCGCAATACTTTATCGATATCGCTTAGACTGAGCCCAGGAGTCGCTACTAATAAATCATACCCCTTATACGAAGCCTGAATAACCATATTCGTAACGTGCAACCCCGCGACATACATCCCCATTGAAAAACAATTAATTACTAACGTTTTATATTTATCAATCTCAAAAATATCCTTCAAAAAAACTTCGGCTGTTAGATTGGATTCAACGTCTTGAAATCCCCCCCTTGGCCAAGAGAATGGCTGGCCTGAAGATCCCGAGCTAAGAGCTACTAATCCATTTGAACGTAAAGATCCATCAACACATAACTCGTTTGGCGCATATTTTCCTAGATAGTTCTTTTTATTCACCCAAGGGACTCTTTGCATATCATCAGATGAAACGATCTTTGTATGATCAACTCCATTAAGTCTTAAAAAATCTTTATAGGCGGGAACCCTTTCTGCAATGAAATGGAAAAAATCTAGATACAGGGATTTCGCCTTCTCCTTGAGGAGCACACTGTTGTAAGTTCGATATTCAGCAATGAGATGATCAATATCAGTGGAATAATAGAAGTCCAGTAAATGCTTAGTAGAATCTCGATCTTCAAAAGACCTGTAATACATAGGATAAAACTTGTCAAAAAGAGACATGATAACTCCTCAATAGAAATAATCTGTTTATTTTCTATTTTGAGTTTTTCTGTGCCTTTCTATACCCATTTGCTCTTGGTTGGATTCTCATGACAATAAAATTTGCTGTAGTTGATGTCGTGGACTATGTTCCACGCCTCTCGAACAATACCCAATACTCAAAAAAATTTGAGGGGCGAATGAAAGGTTAAGGCAACTGACAACTTTCTCTCTCAGCTCCTCAAACTCAATAGGACCGATAAATATACCTACTGATAATTTTTCGCTTATTGACATTAAAGAAATTTTTTGCATGCTTTGTCCCACTGACACCCAATTCCGCAATGAATCAATAGATGAACCTAGCACAAAAGTAACTGGTGACGATATTATCATTCTTTTGGAACTAGTTGCATGTTGTTTCCCGATATTGACGTATTTCAATATTAAAGGAACTATCAAAGAAGGAATGTCAGGAATTCCTTTTGTGTATGCCGGCATTCCATCATACTTATGCGTATAATTATCTCGTACCCATTTTGCAAGATCTCGACGACATCGAGTGTTCGAAAAAACATAACGAATAGACGAAACCACAAGATCTCCAATTTGCTCCTTCTCCTCTTGATTCTGAACTAATCGATAAAATGTCTTACTTTTCAAAAGAACCGTTTCTATCTTTTTGACACTATGCAACGAGATTGCTAAATCCAACCGCTTTCTCCTGTTTGTTTTCATCTGTGTTATTGCCGAAAACATCTCAACTAAGCTATCATCTACATTTCGGGTCGGGAAAACTTTAATTTTCACAACATCAACGCCATGAAATAAATACTCAATAGAAAGTGAATAACCAAAATAATGAGCAGCGATTTCAAGATTGCCGATGGCGGCTCCTATCCCGATATATAACGAACGACTATGAGCATCCATAACGGGAAGCATCTTAGTTTCATTATATTTTACAAGAAGCTCGTCGCCATTAATAGAAAAGAGCCAAGGCTGTGCATTATTCGCAGAAACTGCTAACAAGGCATACTTTAAAAAATACTGTATTTTACTTTCTATACTTTCACTTCCGGGATAACTATCACTTGAAATAGTCCATGCATTGTAATTCGGTCGATTTAAATTAATTATCATAAGCAGCACTCTCACATTTTGAAAAATATTACCAGCATTTAATCGTATCGTTCCGGCTATTGCTTGCCTTTTCTACCCCCCCCACCATCGCCGCATTATCCGTACAATATCGCAAACCAGGGACACGAAGCAAAGCACCAAATCGCTCGGACATCGCCTCTCGCAAGGCCTTATTGGCCGCCACCCCGCCCGCCAGGATCACACTCCTGACCTCTGACTTTTCACGTGAAAACTGTTCAACTGCTCTCACCGTCTTCTCAAGCAGAACATCGATAACTGCCTGCTGAAATGATGCTGCAATATCACTGATGAACCGGATGCGCTCCCCCTCTCCGTCTCCTTGCTTGCTAGCATTGAAAGTTCTAACCTCCCGAAGTACCGCTGTTTTGAGCCCGGAAAAACTGAAATTCAGATTCCGTCTCTCCATCATGGCTCTTGGAAAAGCAAACTTTTTCGGATCGCCAGAGAGGGCTGCCTTGGACACATTTGGGCCGCCCGGATAGGGGAGACCGAGGAGCTTGCCAACCTTATCAAATGCCTCTCCAGCTGCATCATCAAGCGTCGACCCTACCACCTCCCAGTGCTCTCGGTCTGCCATCCAAAGGATCTCGGTGTGTCCACCTGAGACGAGTAACCCAATGGCAGGGAATTTGATCTTCAGCCCAGTTTCCACGTGGAAACCATCATTCACATGTTGTCTAGCGTACACGGTGCTGAGCGACGTAGAAGGAGTCG
The DNA here is from genome assembly GCA_001873755.1 of Candidatus Wirthbacteria bacterium CG2_30_54_11. Taxonomy (GTDB): domain Bacteria; phylum Patescibacteriota; class CG2-30-54-11; order CG2-30-54-11; family CG2-30-54-11; genus CG2-30-54-11. The sequence goes on from MNZT01000060.1 coordinate 5,895, forward strand.
AAGTATCCCACAGCTCAACAGCAAGCACATGCGCGCGCAGATGGTCGATTTGCTTCAATGGCTTCCTAAGGCTGAATGAGAGTGCCTGCGCGGTACTTTGACCAACAAGTAAAGAACCGATCAGACCCGGCCCCCTGGTCACCGCGATTGAATCTATCTGCTCCCAGGATGTCCCGCCTGCCTGAAGCGCTTCCTCGATCACCAGCAGGATATTTTCGGTGTGAGCCCGGGCTGCCATTTCAGGAACCACGCCACCAATCGACGAAAACAGGGGTATCTGAGACGAAATAATGCTTGATAACACAAAGCCGTCGTCCCTGACAACGGCGGCAGCAGTCTCATCGCACGATGTTTCTATTCCCAGGACCAGCATAGAAACCACAAAAGTGATACCAAAAGCGCGGCCATTATATCACTGGATACATGTTATACCAACCTCCTGAGAGTACGAAACACCAGGGACTTCGACGAATCTGCACCTTTCACATGATTTCATCATGCCCGATATAGTAGAATGGCACCGGATTCTTCAATTAATCTCGTCGCTCATGCCCCTCAGACAACCGAAAGCTCTCACCTTAATAACAAATTTCTCCTTTCGCCAGACACTGCAGACGACGGCCTTTATTCTCCTCGCCCTCATTTTCGCTGTGGCGCCGCTGATCTACCACGCACAGGCATTCCTGGTGTTCGACATCCCGAAGCTTACCCTTATTCAAGGCGGCATTGAGCTGGCATTCACACTCTACCTGATATCCGTTCTTGCCGGTCCATGGGCGCGTTTCCGGTGGCACCGTCCGTCTCGAACCATTATCTGCCTGCTCGTATATATACTCTTGGCCGTTCTCTCTACTCTGACGGCATATTCCCCCCGCCAGGCGTGGTGGGGCAGTACTTACCGCCGTCAGGGATTATTTCTGCTCTTTCACTATCTGGCGCTGTTTTGGATGGTGCTCGACATAGGGCGGAACCGGTGGCATCGCCGAATCATTCTCGCCGGGGTCGTCTCCGGCGGACTGAGCCTTGCGATCATCTCGCTCCTCGAATACTGGAATATCCCAGCCTACAGCAGCTGGAAGTCAGCCGGCGCATACGCAGGAAGACTGGTCGGTTCTTTTGGTCAACCGAACTATACGGCGGCGTATCTCGGCATGACGCTCCCCTTTTTCTTTCTCGGCCTGCGAGCAAAATCTGCAGCCTTCCGGCTGCTTTCCTCCCTCGGCCTACTTTGCTCCCTGATCGCCCTCTGGGGTACCGGTTCTCGTTCAACTTGGATGGGATTGATTATTGTGGCAGCTTGTTTCACCGCTCTCACCTTTCGCCGGCAGATACTCCTCTCAAAAAGCATCAAAACAACTGCCTTTCTGGGATCTATCGCTGTCTGCCTAGTCGGCCTGAGCCTCCTCTCGACTCAAAATTCACTTTCCTGGAGGATAGGGGAGCTCCTGCACCCGGAAGGCTGGAACAAAATCGAGCGGTTCCAGATCTGGGACCGCTCGCTTACGCTGATCGCTCAAAAACCACTCCTCGGCTATGGCCTGGATAATCTGGAGCTTGTATTCCCGGGCTCCCTGCGGTCAACCGATACCCATCTCATGACGGTGTATGTCGACCGGGCCCATAGTCTTTTCCTCGATCAGGCAGCGGCCGTCGGCATCCCCGGGACTATAGCCTGGCTCTTTTTCCTCGGAGCTGCCCTCCTGCGCACAGTACGGCTCTCCTGGTTGAGAGACAGGAACTGGTGGAAGCTATCCTGCGCTTTCGGCATCGCACTGTATCTCGTGCGCGGGAGCATGGATATGGGAAACATCACGCTCGACGCCCTGCTCTGGCTGCTGCTTGCTTTGATGCTCGCTGATAACCGCCCACCAGACCGCCAGGCTGAACAGACACAACCTCCACTCGCGCGCATCCTCTCGTTCGCAATCGTGCTGCCGATAATTGCCTTCTGCGCTGGCCTGATCGGGACGAACTACCGCATCATGCAAGCGGATATTCTTTATAAACAAGGTCTTCGACAGGAAAACGCCAGCCCGGAGACCGCCGCCGCGCTCTGGCAAAAAGCCATCAAGGCAAACCCTCAGGTTGAGCTGTACCGTCTGAAGCTGGCCGATCTGGCCTTAAGACAGGGATACGATGCTATCAAATCTGAAAATAAAGACCCGTGGAACCTCATCGCCGCCACCGCACTTCTATCGTGGGATCAGAGGGGAGGGGAGTCTGCCGACTACTACTTCCGTCGGGGGCAACTCTATCAGTATGCTCAGACAACAGTGACATCGGACTGGCAGGAGCTCTCATCACGATATTTCGAACAGGCTCACCGACTGGCACCCTATAAATTCGCCTCCCCCTAGCTTTACTTTACCCATCTCCTGTGTCAATCTACACCTGACTTGGAACCAGGTTTCCACGTGGAAACATTTACCGCAGAGGTGCCCGTGCCGCGCAAAAGACCTCCCGCTTCCAACCCCAAATTCACGATTACTTCCCTCTCCTCCATCGACCGGGAGGTATGGGACGACTTTATCGCTCTGCACAGCCCCGGCAACCTGCTGCAAAGCTACGCTTGGGGTGATTTCAAACATCTGATGGGAGACACCGTCCTCCGATATGGCCTGCTCTACCAACAGGAAATCGTCGGTGCTGCCCAAATCGTCATCCACAAAAGGCTCTTGGGCGGATCTACGGCGTCTCTCGCCCGTGGCCCGGTCATGGCAGGCACAACGCCCAAACTCATGCTGTACTTCGTCGAACACCTGTCCCAAATCTGCCACGCCTCCCTGACCACCGACCTGATCGTGGAGCCTCTTCTTCCGGATGTCCCGGTTGCGGCCTGGGCACAGCTGGGTTTTCGACCTACTTCTCCAGTACAGCCTGGACATACTACTCAGATAGATCTGAACGCCTCTGATCTCATGGCAACCTTTAAACCAAAGACCCGCTACAATATCCGGCTGGCAGAAAAAAAGGAAGTACAAATAAGTGCCTCCACAGAAAAGAAGGGTCTGGAGGAACTGTACCGCCTGCTGATGGTGACTGCAGGGCGCCAGGGGGTATCATTTTATCCGCTTGACTACTATCAGACCCTGTTCGACACTTTTTCGCCCACCGGAGATATTGTCATCATGACTGCCCGGCATGAGGACGACATCCTGGCTTCGCTGCTGCTGGTCTTTTATCAAAACACTGCGTTCTACCTGTTCGGAGGGACCGACGATCTCAAACGCGAGTATATGGCCAACTACCTGCTCCACTACGGCGCCATGAAATTCGCACGGGAAAAAGGCGCGCAGCGGTACGATTTCTGGGGTGTCGCCCTCCCGGGTGACCCTCTAGCTGAAAAGTGGGCCGGCATCACCAGATTCAAACTGGGATTCTCGGGATCTCTGGTGCAATACCCGTCTGCGTGGCGCCGCATCTACCACCCCTTCTGGCCCCGCGTTCGCTCCCTTCTATCTGCTCTCCGCACCATCCCTTCTTTCTTTCACCGCCATACAGCCTGACCCTTATCTGCAGAATCCATGTTCACCCTGATCGCCTCACCGGATACCACATCATGGGATAGCGACCTCGCCCGGCTGCCGTCCCCTCATATCCTGCAGACGAGCTCATGGGCAGACTTCAAACAGTCGCACCACTGGCAGCCGCTGTATGTGTATGATAACAATCTTCGCCTGCCTGTCCTCGTCCTCAAACGCAGACTGTCCCCGCTATCTACCTCCATCCTCTATGTCCCCCGCGGACCTGCGCTCGACTGGACCAACCCTGCCTCTGCTCCCGTCCTTGCTGAACTGCTGTCGTTCCTAACGCATAATCTCACTCCCAGGCACGACGCCGTGCTGGTCAAAGTAGAATGTGAAGCCCGATTCGACAACCAGCCGATCGAATCCATTTTTCGTACCAGTCATTTCGCCCCCTCCTCTCTCCATCCCCAATTCAAAAAAACCATGTGGATAGATCTCAGACCGAAAGAAGATGAGATACTTAATACTTTTCACCAAAAGACCCGTTACAATATCAGACTGGCAGAACGAAAGGGTGTGGATATCAAAGATGAAACTTCGGACCAGGCCCTTCGCCTTTTTTACGATCTGCACCTGTCCACAGGGGCGCGCGGCCACTTCCCGGTACGGTCTTTTGTCTACTACGAGCAGCTGTGGAAAAGCCTCCTTTCTGTAGACAGGGCGAAGCTTTTTCTGGCCTGGCACCAGGGCGACCTCCTGGGCGGAGTGTTCCTCTTCGCTTTTGCCGACCGCGTCTACTACCAGTACGGCGCCTCGGGAGAAACAAAACGCGATTTCATGCCCAATCATCTCCTCCAGTGGCACTCCATGTGTTGGGCAAAACAAGAAGGATTTAAAATCTATGACATGGTTGGACTGCCGGAAGAGCCGGACCCGCACGACCCTTTCTACGGCGTGTGGAGGTTCAAACAGGGGTTCCAGGGGGAAACGAAAAACTTCATCGGAGCCATGGACTGTTTCCCTTCTGCCGGCAGCCGGAAGCTATGGAATGCCCTCTATCCGCTTTCCAAACGCTGGCTGTGGCACATCAGACACGATGTCTTTTTCTAGTGGAGAACAGCTATGAGATCGGCCGGGACGCAGCATACGCTCAAGCAGAAAATTAAAAATTTCTACCATCTCCTCCTGGCCATGCAGGCTGCCATCAGCGCCGGGTTCCCGGCCCGCAAACTGCTAGTAATCGGCGTGACCGGAACTGACGGCAAGACGACCACGACCTCGATGATCTACCATCTGCTGAAAAAATCGGGCCAGAAAACCGCTCTCATCAATACTATCCAGGCGTATATCGGAGACGAAGAGATCCAGACCGGCCTCCATGTCACCACGCAGGATCCCCGCGAACTCCAGCCTCTTCTGCAAAAAATCCTCAACCGGGGATTTGAAGTCGTGGTGCTCGAGACCACCTCGCACGGACTGCAGCAGCACCGGGTGTGGGGGGTCGACTTCGATACCGCCGTCATCACCAACGTGCACGAAGACCACCTCGACTACCATGGCACGGCCGATGAATATCTGAAGGCAAAAGCGGCCTTGTTCTTTTCTCTGGCTCACTCCCGGGATAAGGGGATCCCCAAAACTGTCGTCCTCAACGCCGGCGACCGCTCCTATCCGCTGCTGTCGCGGGCAAAAGCCGGAACCACCTGGGCCTACGATACCGCGCAGTTCACTCCCAAGATGGAGCACCAGCAGGCACTGTGGTCGGATAAAGTACTGGCCACGGCGGATGGAATATCCTTCGACCTCTGCACTATAAGCGGACAGGTGTCGACCTCTATCCCTCTGATCGGGTCGTACAATGTCGAAAACGCGCTGGCAGCCGCCTGCGCGGCACTCTCTTCCGGCTGCACCCTGGAATCAATCGCTGCCGCTTTTCCTTCGCTGCCTCAGATACGCGGACGCATGCAAAAAGTCCCCAGCGACCGCCCCTGTACGATTCTTGTCGATTTTGCCCATACTCCGGCGGCCCTCACCCGGGCCTTGACCGAACTGAGGAAGATCACAAAAGGCAGACTGATCGTCGTGTTCGGCTGCGCCGGAGAGCGGGACCCGGGCAGGAGAACCATGGGCAAGGTCGCAGCCCTTCTCGCCGATGTCATGATCATCACCAACGAAGACAACCGAAGTGAGCCGGTAGAATCGATTATGGCGGAAATCGCCAGGTGTGCGGCAGACGGCGGCGCTAAAAAAGGTGCTGTGGAAAAGCCGCAGGTCAACCGTACGCCAACGTATTATTGCCTGCCTGACCGGGAAGAAGCCATACGTTTTGCTCTGCACCTCGCCGCCGCCGGAGACCTTGTGGATATCACCGGTAAGGGGCATGAGCAGTCCCTCAATGTTGACGGGGCAGAACTTCCGTGGGACGACGTATCTACGGTAGAGAAAATCCTGACGGAGGCTGATAAAGCATAGTTATCAACACCCTTGTCAGAAATAGGGGTTTTATGTATACTCCTAACGAATAGCGGATCAGACACCCCCCGTCAAATAAAAAGGAGCATAAATGGCTTGGACACCATTTGGTAAATCCAGCACGTCAACCGTCAAACAGCCCATGACCCTGGATGAAGCCAAACAGACCATGGTCCCCCCGCCGCAGGAAATGCCGCACCAGCAGCAGCCTCAGGATGAGAACTGGTTTTCGAACTTCGAAGGCCAGCTGGCCGTCGATGTCTACCAGACCGCCAGTGATATCGTCATCAAGGCTCCCATCGCCGGAGTCGAGCCGAACAATATCGATATCGCGATCACGGACGACGTCGTCACGGTCAAAGGCGAACGCCTGGTAGAATCCGATATCAAACAGGAAGATTACTACTGCCAGGAATGCTACTACGGCGTATTTTCCCGTTCTATCATCCTGCCGGTCGCCGTCGCCACCGACGAAGCGGAAGCCACCTTTGTAAATGGCGTCCTCACGATCACCATCCCCAAAGCAGAAAAAGCCCGCACCAAGAAACTGGAGATCCGCGCGCTGTGATTTTCCCCTTCCATCCGTCAGCAAAGCTCCGCCTCATCAGTGGAGCTTTTTTATATCCGATAAGGGTTTGACGCTTCCACGGCAAACACCTTATACTGACCGCGTGACTGGTCTAAAAGAACAACAAAAAGGGGAGTGATGAAAGCCATCATCTGGGCAGCGGGACTGGGGACGCGACTGAGGCCTCTCACTGAACATATACCCAAATCCATGATCCCGGTGGGCGCCGAGCCCATGATCGTGCACGCTATGCGCCAGTGCAAGGCAGCCGGAATCGAAGATATCATGATCAACCTGCACTATTTCCCGCAGGTGGTCCAGGACTACCTGGGAACCGGGGAACAGCTCGGGGTCCACCTCTCCTTCGCCATAGAGGAAGAACTGCTGGAAAATGCCGGTGCCGTGATAAATGTCCGGAACTTTTTCGGCGGGGAGCCATTCCTGGCTTTTGCGAGCGACAACCTCACCGACATCGATCTGGGCGCTCTGATCGCGCATCATCGGACAAAAGGCGGCATAGCAACGATCGCTACGGCGCTGGCTGATGATGTGACCCAATATGGCATTGTCGAGTGTGACGAAGAGACCCGCATCCTGTCGTTCCAGGAAAAACCACTGGCCTCTGAAGCGAAAAGCAACCGCATCGCAACCTGCATTTATGTATTCGAGCCAGACATTTTCAAGCATCTGCCCCGAAAGCCGGAAAAATATCATTTTGGCAGGCAGGTGTTCCCAAAACTGCTGGAACAGCATCTTCCGTTGTTTGCCTTCCATTCGACCGCCTACTGGAATGATATCGGGAACCCCGACAACTACCTGCTCGCCAACTTTGATGCTCTTGCGGAACGGGTGAAACTGGCAATTCCTTTTGAGAAAACCGCTCCTCAACAATTCATGGGCAAACAAACACATATGGCACCGGACGCCATGATCATCCCCCCAGTCATCATAGGAAACGGTTGCCATATCGCATCCGGAGCCGTGATCGGCCCTTTTGCCTCTATCGGAAACTGTTCCACGATCGAAGACGGTGCTGTCATCTCACATTCTGTCCTGTTCGACCATAACCGGATCGGGACGGGAGCCGTGGTGAAAAACTCCATTCTCGGACGCCACTGCATGATCTATCCCCAGAACCGAATAGAAAATCTGGTCCTCGGTGAAGGCAGCCTCGTACATAAAACGAGCATCTCCAACCAAGTCAGTCTGGCAAGGGGAACATAATTCGGGTATACTCATATGATGCATATCGACAAAACAGCCCCAAAACCCAACCCCACAAAGGGAACCGGCAAGATGTTCCAAAAAATTAAACAATATATCCTGACCCCGGGCGTGCTTCTGGCGCTCCTCATTCTGCCAGGCTGCAAGATCAAAAGCTGCGGCACTGATGCCTCCCCGCCGTCGACGGCCTGCACGACCTGCCTGGATTTCGGGTCGGCCGCCAAGCCGATCAATATCACCATGTGGTATGTATTCGAAGATCCCAGCGTGATGCAGTCACTGGCCAGTCAGTACCAGGCCAAACACCCCTATGTGACGGTCACCACCATCCAGCAGCCGTCCCTGGCCAAATACCAGGAGCAGCTGGGGCTCAAAAGTGGCTCCAAAGAGGCTCCGGATGTCTATTTTATCCGTCACGACTGGCTTCCTCTCTACGTTCTGAAGCTCGCGCCGATCACGGACCTGAATCTCCAGCGCGAACCCGATCCCTCAGACAGTGTCGACGCCTATCTCAAACCTTTTCTGCCGGCGGTGATGACCGATATGGTCAAAACCACCAAAACCATCGACCCCGCATCCAAAAAGGAAACCACCAAAAAGGAACTGTATGGAATCCCCTGGGGGTATGAAGGCATCGCCCTGTTCGTGAACACGGATCACTTCGAAGAATACAACCGCGCCAATCCGGGCAGTCAGGTCAAGATCCCCATCCCGACCGAAACCATGACCTGGACGGATTTTGCCAATGCGGCGCAGAGACTGATCAAAACCACGAGCGGCTGGGCCAAGGTCTCGACAGACCAGACCAAAGCCACCCAGATAGAATACAAGGGTGTCGAGCGCTACGGCGCCGCGCTGGGGAACGGCTCCAATGTCCAGCATGCCAGCGACATATTCACCGCCATGCTGAAGCAGGCCAATGTCGACATGGTGGCAGAGGACCAGACGACCGTTGATTTCATCAAAAGCCAGAACATCACCACCTCCGTAAACGCGCTCAAAAGCTATGCCGGGTACAACACCGTCTGGGACAAAACCTGGCCGAGCTCCATGGAATCATTTGCCACCGGCAAGGTGTCTATGGCCTTTGGACGCAGCTATCAGATCCCGGGTGTAGAACGGAACAGCTCTCTGCACTTCGATGTCGTACCCTTCCCCCAGCGCTCCAGCGACACCACCAGCTGGGCCGTCCCGGCCTACTACTGGACCCGAGTGGTGAACAAGAACAGTACTCATGTGGAAATTTCCTGGGATTTCATCAAATTCGTAGCGTCCAAAGAAGAGATGCAGGTCTACAGCGAAAGCACCAAGATCCCGCCGGCCAGAAGCGATCTCTCGCCAGATCTGAACCTGGGCTCTCCGAGATACAATATTTTTACCGCCTCGGTCCCCTATGCCTTTTCCTGGTACCAGGGAGAGCCGGACGCCGCGGAAAAGATCGTCATCACCGCTATCAATGATGTAGCTGACGGAAAAACAGACGCCCAGGCCGCGCTCACCAAGGCAGCTCAGGACCTCGAGGTCCTACTGAGAGATTACCAGTTGTAGAAAACTATACTGAATAATTATAGATATATTCGTAGATAATTTTATAAATTGATTGACTTTTTTGCTATTTTTTGTTAAATTTCAGTTCAGTAGCTGCTGGGCCAATCTCGCAATCAGAGGAACATGTTAGAAGCTTCGTATGTCATTCTGACCCGCCTCAGGCGGGGAAGAATCTCCCTGAGGACTAAAAATGCAGATCCGTTCGCTTCGGCAGCCTTTGCTCAGGCCGCCCTTGGCGAGCCTCGCAAAGCGGGATGACGTACGACTCAACACCACACAGGGATTGAACAGATCGCCCGGAAACGGTATACTTATATGATTTTCTAATCAAAAATAGCCTGGACTGATCATCTATTATTTTGATAGACAACCCCATGGTAAAAAATCTCCGCCGCCTCTCCTTTGCGGCCAGCAGTATCGTCTACGCGACCCTGATACCGGGGGCTTTTGCGGCCTGGCAGGTGGAATCGGTGTTCGGTATCACAGTCTCCGGCGGCAATGCGCCCCTGTCCTCTCTCATCAATCAGATACTCGGCATCCTGTACTCCATCTCCGGCGGCTGCGCCCTGGTCATGATCGTCTTCGGGGCGTACCGCTATATGTCGGCCAGCGGCGATGCCAAGGCGGTCCAGGAAGCCAAGGATACAATCACCTCCGCTTTCTACGGCCTGGTCCTCATCCTCCTGGCCTACCTGCTCGCCCAGGTCATCGGCGGCGATGCACTGACCAATCTCAATATGTAAATCCCAGATTAATCAATTAATCAGTTGTTATATGATCTCAGCCCCCTGCAACCATGGTTCCAAGATC
>MNZT01000101.1 GCA_001873755.1 Candidatus Wirthbacteria bacterium CG2_30_54_11
CCGGGATCTAAGACAGCCTCGTTGGTTATAGAGCCTTCTATGGCTAACCCGTTATTGGTCTTTTCGTCCAGGATGAACAGGGAAGAGATTTTCTCTGAGTGAGGCTTTGTGCCTAGGAGAGGGCTGATCTTCTTCCCTGTCCCTCCTCTTTTATCCTATCGTTTTTCTCTCCCTCAGTATACGAGGAGAGGGCAGGGTGAGGTTCTTTCCTGAATACCAAGAGAGACGAGGCACTGCCTCGTCTCTACAATTCAAATCAAGAGAGATGACCCACCGGGTCATCTCTACAATCAATTCCATCCTGACATTGTATCGCAAAAAATGTAGAGGCGACCCGGTGGGTCGTCTCTCTGACTACCTGACCGCAAACTTCACTGTCCCCAGGTGGCTGATGCTCGCTCGCACCTGATCCCCCGCGACAAGTTGCCCCACCCCCTCAGGCGTCCCGGTGGCGATGATGTCCCCCGGCTCCAGGGTAAAGATCTGCGACGCCTTGGACACCAGCGCAGCGACCGTATGAAGCATATAGCTGGTATTCGAAGACTGCCTGAGCTCGTCATTGACCCACAGCTGGATGGTCAAGTCCTGCGGATCGCCAACCAGAACGGTCTGCGTTATGGCTGAAACAGGTGCGAACGTATCGAACCCCTTGGACACCGCCCAGGGCGAACTCGTTTTCTTGGCAATATCTTGAAGGTCGCGAGCCGTGATGTCGAGAAGAATAGCGTAGCCCATGATGAAGCCTAGGGCGTCTTCTGCCGGAATATTCTTCCCGCTCTTTCCGATCACGGCCGCCAGCTCCACCTCGTGGTGGACATAGCGGCTCTGCGGCGGGATGACGATGTCTTCGCCTTCGCAGATGAGCGAAGAAGGAGGCTTCAAAAAGAACACCGGTTCTTCTGCCTCTACGCTCTTCATCTCTTCAATGTGTTTACGGTAATTGCGTCCGACGCAGATAATCTTGCCCGGGCTGACCTTCTCTACATAACCACTGACGGAGATCTGTCTGATCAAGGTATCTCCAGTGTTATCACAACAATTCCGAAATAGATAGACGGTATCATACGGGCAAAGTAATACGTCATCCTGAGCAAAGGCTTCTGAAGCGAACGGATCTGCATTTCAAGTGTTCTAGGAGATTCTTCACCCTTCGCCCTTCGATTTCGGTTGCCTCCGCTCAGGACTCAGGGTTCAGAATGACATGTGGTCGGGTAAGTCCCTTTGCACTGATTCAGAGGATGATCAGTATTATTTCAGTAGCTGACGCAGCACATAGCGCATGATGCCGCCGTGGCGGAAGTACTCTATCTCGATAGCAGAATCCATGCGGCAGATGGTCTCAAAAGCCTTGCTGCTGCCGTCATGTGTGCGGGCGATGACTTCGACCGTCTGGCCGGGAGTCAAGGAATCGCTGAGTCCAGCGATGTCAAAGGTCTCCTGTCCGGTCAGTCCGAGCGAAGCAGCCGTCTCGCCGTCCCGGAACTGGAGCGGCAGGATGCCCATGCCGATGATGTTGCTGCGGTGAATTCTTTCTATGGATTCAAAAATGACCGCTTTGATACCCAGAAGATATTGCCCCTTGGCTGCCCAGTCGCGAGATGAACCCATACCGTAGTCCTTGCCGGCCAGAACAATCAAAGGTGTTTTAGTTTCCTGATATTTCATCGAAGCATCATAGATGGACATCACTTCGCCGGTCGGCAGGTATCGGGTGATGCCACCCTCCTGGTCTGGGACGAGCAGATTGCGAAACCGCACATTGGCAAAGGTACCTCGTACCATCACTTCATGGTTGCCACGCCTCGACCCGTAGGAATTGAACTCCTTGGGACCGACGCCGTGAGCCTCAAGATACTTGGCAGCCGGTGAACCGGCCTGGATGCTGCCAGCCGGGGAAATATGGTCGGTGGTCGTGCCGTCGCCGGCCAGGATGAGGACACTAGCCCCCATGATCGGCTCGATGGCAGTCGCTTCCTTTGGCATATTTTCAAAAAACGAAGGTTCGCGGATATAGGTCGAATCAACCTCCCAGACATACAGAGGGCCGACCGGCGCCGAGACCCCGTTCCATTTCTGATTACGCGTCATGGCGTCGGCGTAGTTCGCCTCGAACATTTCAGCACGAACTGAACGGCTGATCACCGACTGGATCTCTTCAGAATCCGGCCAGATATCCTTCAGGAACACATCGTGCCCTTCGTTGTCCTGACCCAGAGGCTCGGTCCGCAGGTCGATCTTCACGGTACCGGCGATGGCATAAGCGATGACGAGGGCAGGGGAAGCCAGGAAGTTAGCCTTGGCGCTCGGATGGAGCCGGCCTTCGAAGTTGCGGTTTCCGCTGATGATGGCTCCCAGCACCATGCCTTCGGTCTTGACCGCAGCAGCGATCTGGGGATCGACCGGGCCGCTGTTGCCGATGCAGGTGGTGCAGCCGAAGCCGACGATATGGAAGCCAAGCTTCTCCAGAGGAGCCAGAAGGTCCGCGTCTTTCAGGTAGCTCTCTACCACCTGCGAACCGGGGGCCAGGCTGGTCTTCACGAACGGCGGCACCGTAAGTCCCTTGGCGACAGCTTTCTGCGCCAGCAGGCCGGCGCCGACCATGACCTCGGGGCAGGAGGTATTGGTACAGCTCGAAATGGCCGCGATGATGAGAGATCCGTGTTCGAGTTCAGAGGTTTTCCCGTTCAAAGTCACGGCGACCTTCTTGTCTTTCAAATCAGCCGGGACACCGTAGCCCTGATCCTGCACCGGCGCGGTCAGTATGGCAGAGAATTTCTGTTTGAGCTCGTTCGTTTTGATCAATTGCTGAGGCTTCTTGGGCCCGGCCAGACAGGTCTCGATGGTGTTCAGATCGAGCTCAAGTGTTTCACTGAAGGTCGGGACGACAGAGTTCTCGTCACGGAACAGACCTTGCGCCTTTGTATATGTTTCAACGAGTTCAACCAGATCCTCGCGGCCGGTCAGGCGGAGGTACCTGATGGTTTCTTTGTCCACCGGGAAATAGCCGACGGTGGCGCCATATTCAGGTGCCATATTGGCCACGACTGCCCGCTCGGGCAGCGTCAAAGAATCGACACCGTCACCGAAGTATTCGACGAATTTACCCACCACACCGTGCTTACGCAGCAGACTCGTCAGGGTCAGCACCAGGTCAGTGGCGGTGACGCCTTCTCGAAGCTTTCCGGTCAGACGAACGCCAACCACCTTGGGCGGCAGCAGGTAGTACGGCTGGCCGAGCATGACCGCTTCGGCCTCGATGCCGCCTACACCCCAGCCCACCACGCCGAGCCCATTGATCATAGTGGTATGGGAATCAGTACCGATGAGTGAATCCGGGTAAGCCCAGACTTCGTCTCCAACCTTTTTGGTCATGACCACAGAAGCAAGGTATTCGAGGTTGATCTGGTGGACAATACCGGTCGCCGGCGGCAGCGCCCGGAAATTGGCAAAGCTGTCTGCGCCCCATTTGAGGAATGAGTAGCGCTCCTGATTTCGTTCAAATTCCTTGTCTACATTCATAGTCATGGCTTCAGGACAGCCGGCTACATCCGCATGCACCGAATGATCGATGACGAGATCGAGTGGGATGAGCGGGTTGATCTTCTGGGGATCACCGCCCGCTGCCTTCATGGCAGAACGGAGGGCAGCGAGGTCTACGACCGCAGGTACACCGGTCAGGTCCTGCAGCAGCACCCTGCCCGGGAAGAACGCAAGTTCTTTCTGATCCGGGGAAGCCGCATTCCAGTTGGCCAGCCGGACGATATCCTCAGTCTTAACGATGAAATCGTCGTAATTCCTGAGCGACGACTCCAGCAGGATACGGATGGAATAGGGCAAGTGCGAAATATCTGCCATCCCCTCCTGCTCGAGCCTGGGAAGGCTGAAATAGGTGATCTCACCATCTCTGACTTTGATCCTGGATCTCATCTGAGCGGGATCGAACATGGTGTTTACTCCTTATCCGATGATTGATCCTAAGCAGCCAGATTTTTTCTGCTGAAAATTAGTGCCATAATAGTGTATTTGACTGCCCTGGTCAAATACTGATTGTATTTTGGCATAAAACATTGTATTTTTGACCCATTATAAAATGTAACTGTTGTACGCTGCGCACGCCACCTCCATTCATCGCCTGAGCACCTGTGCCGACCCTCATGCTCCTCCCTTGATTTCCCCGTTAATTACGCATAATTAACCGCAGAAGGAGTGACTATGGCCATCCAGGTAAAAACGCCGCTGGTAGAGCTCGACGGCGACGAGATGACCCGCATCATCTGGCAGATGATCAAAGACAAACTGATCCTGCCCTACCTCGACATCGACCTGAAATACTACGACCTGGGACTGAAGCACCGCGACGAGACCGGAGACCAGGTGACGATCGACTCAGCCGCTGCCATCTTGAAATACGGCGTCGGGGTCAAATGCGCCACCATCACACCCAATGGCGCCAGGATGAAGGAATACAGCCTGAAGGAACAGTGGAAAAGCCCCAACGGCACCATCCGCGCCCGCCTGGACGGGACGATCTTCCGCAAGCCCATCATCGTGAACAATATCCCTCGCTATGTCCGCACCTGGAACAAACCCATCACCATCGCCCGTCACGCGTATGGTGATATTTATAAGAACGTCGAGATGCGGATCCCCGGAGCCGGCAAAACCGAACTCGTCTACACCCCGGCCGACGGTTCGCCCGAAGTACGCCAGGTGATCCATGAATTCAAGAACCTCGGCATCATCCAGGGCGTGCACAACCTCGACAAGTCCATCCGCTCTTTTGCCCAGGCCTGCATCCAGTACGCGCTGGGGGAAAAGATCGACCTCTGGCTGGGGCTGAAAGATACGATCTCCAAGACCTACCATGCCAGGTTCCGTGACATCTTCCAGGAAGAGGTCGATGCAAAAAAGGCAGAATTTGAAAAAGCCGGCATCACTTACCTCTACACCCTGATCGACGACATCGTCGCCCGCATCATGCGCCATGAAGGCGGCATGCTCTGGGCCTGCATGAATTACGACGGAGATGTGCAGTCAGACATGCTCGCCTCCGGGTTCGGCAGTCTCGGGCTCATGACCTCGGTACTCGTAAGCCCGCTTGGGGTCTATGAATACGAGGCAGCCCATGGCACGGTCCAGCGCCACTACTACCAGCATCTGAAAGGCGAAAAAACCTCCACCAATTCTACGGCCAGCATCTTTGCCTGGACCGGCGGACTGCGTAAACGCGGAGAACTGGACAGCACCCCCGACGTCGTAGACTTTGCTGACAAGGTCGAGGCAGCCACTCTGGAGACCATCGAGTCGGGTGTGATGACTGGCGACCTTGCCTCCATCACTACGAGTTCAAATCCGACCAAAGCCACGACCGAAGGATTCATCGATGCAGTCGCCGAACGGCTGAAAGCAAAGCTCGTCTAGCTTTTACATTCTGTTCAACCAATTGATACAGGGTCATCTGTATGGCACACAAAAAGATCCGTGAATACGATGCCAAGCGCATCCTCGCGAACTATCTGAAAGAAAAAAGCTCTGAGTTCCAGTTCGAACCACATCTCCTCCATGTCGATGCCGATACAGCCCTGAGCGGGAAAGAAAAACAGTCCCCCTGGGTCACTCAGACCAAACTGGTCGCCAAGCCTGACCAGTTGATCAAAAGACGCGGCAAGCACGGCCTGCTCGGCATCAACCTCGACTGGGCCGCTGCCAAAGCCTGGATCGCTGAACGAACAGACAAAACGGTCACCCTGGATGAAGTTACTGATACGCTGAACACTTTTCTGGTAGAACCCTTTGTCCCGCACGAACAAGAGAATGAGCACTACATCGCTATCACCACTTCCAAAAAAGGCGACGAGATCCTCTTCTGCCATGAAGGCGGTGTCGACGTCGGCGATGTCGATGCCAAGGCAAAGAGGCTGTTCGTCCCGATCGAAACACAGACAACGCCCGATGAAGTCGTAAAGAAGCTGCTCTCAGACATTTCTGCCACCGATAAAGCTCTACTCGCTCAGTTCATCTGCGAGCTCTACACCTTTTTCGTCGACACGAACTGCGCCTTCTTGGAGATCAATCCGCTCGTGTTCGTGGACGGCAAGGTATTCCCTCTCGACCTCGCCATACAGCTCGATGATACCGGTGTGGGCGAAAGCGGCAAATACTGGGGCGAGATCGAATTTCCCTCGCCTTTTGGCCGCACCCTGAGTGCGGAAGAAAAACATGTCGAGGAGCTCGACTCCAAAACCGGCGCTTCGCTCAAACTGACGGTGCTGAACCAGAATGGCCGGGTCTGGACCATGGTGGCCGGCGGCGGCGCTTCAGTCATCTATGCTGACACGGTCGTCGACCTCGGTGCCGGTCCTGAGCTTGCCAACTACGGCGAGTATTCCGGCAATCCAAATGAAGAATTCACCTATGAATATGCCAGGACCATCCTCGATCTCATGACGAGGCACCAGGATGCCCGCGGCAAAGTACTTCTCATCGGTGGCGGCATCGCCAATTTCACCGATGTGGCCAAGACATTCAAGGGCATCATCAAGACGCTGAAAGAATTCCAGGTCAAGATCCGCGAGCATGACATCAGGATCTTTGTCCGCCGCGGCGGACCCAACTATCAGGAAGGTCTCGCGAACATGAAAAAGCTGGGCGCCGAGATCAATATCCCGATCGAAGTCTACGGACCCGAGACCCACATGACCTATATCGTTCGCGCAGCGTTGAAGGGAGAGCATCGATGATCAGACCTGACTATCTGCTTTTTGACCGCACCTCCCAGGCGATCATCAATAACTTCCCGAAAAAAGCGGTGCAGCGCATGCTTGATTTCGACCATGTGGCCGGCCGGGAACTACCCTCTGTCGCCTGCATCGTCTATCCCTCATCTGTCGGTCTGGAAAAATTCTTTTTCGGCTCTGCCGAGATCCTCATCCCGGTGGTCAAAACCATCGCCGAAGCTACTGACCAGTTCCCGGATGCGGACGTGTTCATCGATTTCGCTTCCTACCGCTCCGCTTATTATTCGGCCAGGGAAGCACTGGAAAACGAGCATATCCGCACGGTGGTGATCATCGCAGAGGGTATCGCCGAGCGGCGCACCAGAGAACTCATCAAACTGGCACACGACAGGGACAAGTGGCTTATCGGACCCTCGACCGTCGGCGGTGTCAGCGCCGGGGCCTTTCGCATCGGTGACAGCGGTGGGGCCATGGAATGCATGATTGCAAGCCAACTGCACCGCCCCGGCCATGTCGGCCTGGTGACCAAATCCGGCGGCTTGTCCAGCGAGTGTTACAACCTCATCGCCAACCATACCGACGGAATATTTGAAGGGATAGCCATCGGCGGCGATCTGTATCCCGGCTCCTCATTTGCCGACCATCTCTCACGGATGAACCGGAACCCTGAGATCAAAATGCTGGTCTGCCTGGGCGAGGTCGGAGGCAGCGGCGAATACGAAATCATCGAAGCGATAAAAGACGGACGGATTACCAAGCCCGTGGTCGCCTGGGTCACCGGGAGCTGCGCCAGCCTGTTCACCACCGAGGTCCAGTTCGGCCACGCCGGGGCAAAGAGCGGCGTGGAATCAGAATCGTCGCAGGCCAAGAACGCTGCCATGAAAGCAGCCGGCGTGATCGTGCCGCACTCGTTCGATGACTTCGGGGACAGGATCAAAGAAGTTTTTGACGAGCTGAAGGCAGAAGGCAATATCCCCGATGTCGTAGACATAGCCCCCCACGAACTGCCGGAAGAGTTTGCTAAGATGACCAAGGCCGGCAAGGTTCGCCGTGCCTCCTCCATTGTCTGCACCATCAGCGACGATCGTGGCGAAGAAGCGACCTACAACAAGATCCCCATCTCCCAATTCGTGTCTGAGTCCAAAGGGATCGGAAGTGTGATAGGACACCTCTGGTTCAAAAAAGAACTGCCAGCCGAAATATCAGGTTTCATCGAAAAGGTGCTGGTGCTGACCGCAGACCACGGCCCGGCCGTCAGCGGTGCCCACAATGCTATCGTAACAGCCCGTGCAGGCAAAGACCTGATCTCTTCGCTCGTGTCTGGTCTGCTTACCATCGGACCCAGGTTCGGCGGCGCGTTAGACGAAGCAGCACAATATTTCGCCGATGCACTCGACCGGGGGATCTCGCCCGAAGTGTTCATCAAGGAGATGAAGGACAAGGGTATTCCGATCCCCGGCATTGGTCACCGAATCAAGAGCACCAAAAATCCTGACACGAGGGTGACACTGGTGAAGGAATATGCCGCCAAACATTTCAAAAAGACACCGACGCTCAACTATGCCCTGCAGGTAGAGCAACTGACCACGGCCAAGAAAAGCAATCTGATTCTGAACGTCGACGGCGTCATCGCCGCCTGTTTCGTCGATATCCTTCGGTATTCCGGCGTATTCACGCCGGCCGAAGCCAACGAGTACATCGAGATAGGCATCCTAAACGGCCTCTTTGCGCTGGGGCGCAGCATCGGGCTCATCGGTCACATCCTTGACCAGAAACGTCTGAAACAGGGTCTGTACCGTCACGCTTGGGACGATATCGCGTACATCTGACAACCAGATCAACCAAAACCTAAGCTATCCGTAGAGACGTAGCACTGCTACGTCTCTTTCTGAATACCGGGAAATACTGACGGAACAGCAACGCGATGAATCGCGTCTCTACAAGTATCATAAATGCAGAGAACGACGGCGATTACGTAGGAACGCGATTCATCGCGTAACTATCAACCTGAATACCAAAAGAGACGACCCACCGGGTCGTCTCTGCAAATATTCGATCAAATACTATCAGCTCATCGCTGGAGCTTACCGATATTTAGTTATGCGATTTTTTCTTTTTCACGATCTTCAGCTTGGCAATCTCCCGCTGAAGCGAAAGCTCTACCTTGGCAAAGTCGATGTGCGCCGGATGCTCAGTCAGGAGACGTTCGGCTTTGCGTTTAGCTTCCTCGATCTGGGCCGCTTCCAGAGACTCAGCTCTCTCGGCGAGATTGGCGACCACCTCGATATGGGTCTTGCTTTCCTGACTGTCGACCAGTAAGGTACCGCCGTCGACGAACAAGGCGCTTTCGCCCCGGTCATCGGCATATTTGATAAGCATTTCCCCCATACCCAGCACTGAGATCAGAGGCACGTGTCCTGAGAGGACCGTGATGATCCCGCTGACCGTCGGTATCGTCACCCGAGAGATGTTCTCAGTATCCAGGACGACACCTTCGACGGATGTGATGGTGATGGTGATCATATTACTTGGCCTCTACGCTCTGTTTGACCTCGTCAATCCCGCCCTTCATGTAGAAGTTGTCTTCCGGGATGTGGTCGAGTTTGCCGTCCAGGATCTCGCCGAATCCGGCGATGGTATCAGGAAGTTTCACATATTTGCCTGCACGTCCGGTGAACTGCTCTGCTACGAACATGGGTTGGCTGAGAAATTTCTGGATCTTGCGGGCACGGGAGACGATCAGTTTGTCCTCGTCCGACAGTTCGTCCACGCCCAGGATGGCGATGATGTCCTGGAGGTCCTGATAGCGCTGGAGAACTTCCTGCACCTTGCGGGCGACCCGATAGTGCTCCTTACCCACGATGGTGGGGTCGAGCGCACGGGAAGATGAAGTCAGAGGATCCACCGCAGGGTAGATACCCTGCTCGGAAATGGCACGGGAAAGAGTGATGGAGCTGTCAAGGTGAGCAAAGGTCGTGAGCGGAGCAGGGTCAGTGTAATCATCAGCAGGTACATAGATGGCCTGCAGGGACGTGATAGAGCCTTTGTGCGTGGAGGTGATACGTTCCTGGAGGTCACCCATTTCTTTGGCCAGGGTGGGCTGATACCCCACGGCGGACGGAATGCGACCAAGCAGTGCGGACACTTCTGATCCGGCCTGGGTGAAACGGAAGATGTTGTCGATGAACATGAGGACGTCCTGACCCTGGTCGCGAAAATATTCTGCGATGGTCAGTCCGGTGAGGGCGACGCGAAGGCGTACCCCGGGCGGTTCATTCATCTGACCGAAGACAAGTGCGGTGGATTTGATAACTCCGGATTCCTGGGTCTCGGTGATGAGGTCATTCCCCTCTCTGGAACGTTCTCCCACGCCGGCGAACACTGACACGCCTTCATGGAATTCGGCGATACTGCGAATGAGCTCCATGATGATGACGGTCTTGCCCACGCCGGCTCCGCCGAAAACGCCGATCTTGCCGCCCTTGATAAACGGTGCGACCAGATCAAGCACTTTGACGCCGGTCTCAAAAATGTGGGGGCTCAGCTGCTGCTCAGTAAGCTTGGGGGCAGGAGCATGGATCGATCTGAACTCTTTGCTTTCGATCGGACCGAGGCCGTCGATGGGTTCTCCCACCACATTGACCACACGTCCGAGCATAGCATCGCCTACCGGGACCTGGAGAGGCTTACCGGTATCGATGACCTCCATACCGCGGGCCAGTCCCTCGGTGGACCCGAGAGCGACGCAGCGGACGACGCCGTCTCCGGTCTGCTGTTCGACCTCGAGGATGAGGTTCAGCTCCTCGATGCGCACCGCCTGATAGATCAGGGGGATGTGCCCGGGAGAAAAACGTACGTCCACGACGTTGCCCAGGATCTGTTCGACGACACCTTTGTTCTGTACTGCTTGAGTTGACATTACAATCCTCCACCGGTTATCTCAGCGAGCTCAGAAGTGATCTGAGACTGGCGTGATTTATTGAAATCCAGAACTAAACTATCTTTGAGCTCATGCGCGTTGTCTGATGCACTTTTCATGGCGACCATACGGGCGCTGTATTCAGAGGCAACGGTCTCAAGCCGGGCCTGGAACAGCTGACCTTCCAGATAGGCAGGCAGAAGTTCGTCGACGATGCGTCTCTGATCAGGTTCGAAAAGGAACGGAAGGTTGTCCAGAGAAATAGAAGCGAGAGAATCACCGAACAAGCTCAGCTCCGCAGGATCAAGCGGGAGCAGGACGCGAGCCACAGGCTGCTGCTTCACCGCGTTGACGAACTGAGGATAGATTACCAGGACCCGGCCGATATCAGAGGCGAGGTACTGACTGGTGATATATGTCACGATAGGATGAATATCAGAAGTGGTCGGATGCTCGGAAATATCAGAAAAGTCAGCATCGATCGTGAGGTGCATGCGGGACAGTTGGTCTCTGACCTTTTTCCCGATGGTCATGATCTTGATCATCCGGCCGTCTTTCTGGATCTTGCCGATGAGGTCGAGCACAAATCTCAGAAGATTCCAGGGAAGCGACCCCGCCAGACCGCGGTGAGGAGAAAAGACAACAATAAGTGTGGTCTTGGAGGGGTTGGAACCGAGATCGAGGAGCGGATGCAGAGCGATGCGCTGCTTGGTCGTGACCCGTACGAGGATCTGCTTGATCTTTTCTGTATACACACGGCTGCGTTTGGCGTTTTCCTGGGCTTTACGCATACGAGAAGCAGCGACCAGCTCCATGGCATGAGTGACCTGGCCGATGCTGTCGACTGACTTGATACGGCGTTTGATCTCGCTAAGTCTGCTCATCCTGTGCGGTATCCTTCATGTCATACGTGGCAAAGAAAGCATCAAGTACGGTCTTGGGGTCTTCCCCTTTTTCTGTCTGCATGTACGAAATGAATTCCACTTTGAAACGCTCGACATCTTTCACCGAGATCTTATCGAGATAGCCGTTATTGACCGCATAGATGAGAGCGATCTCGGTAGTGACCGGGAGAGGCTCATACTGAGGCTGCTTGAGGAGCTCCCGGATGCGCTGGCCGCGATTGATGCGCATCTTCGTCGCCTCGTCGAGATCGGCACTGCCGAACTGGGCAAAGGCTTCCAGGTTTTTGAACTGGGCGAGGTCAAGGCGAAGGGTGCCGGCGACTTTTTTCATGGCTTTGGTCTGGGCAGCGCCGCCTACGCGGGAAACGGATATACCGGCGTCGATGGCAGGCCGGAAGCCGGCATTGAACTGCTCGGACACCAGGTAGATCTGTCCGTCAGTGATGGAGATGATATTGGTGGGGATGTACGCGCTGACGTCGCCGAACTGGGTCTCTACGATGGGCAGGGACGTGATAGAACCGCCGCCGAGCTTTTCGCTCAGACGACAGGAACGTTCCAGTAGGCGGGAATGCAGATAAAAAATATCACCCGGATAGGCTTCGCGGCCCGGAGGGCGGCGAAGGATCAGAGAAAGCTGGCGGTAGGCCCAGGCGTGTTTGGTCAGATCGTCGTAAATAATGAGAGAATCCTTGCCTTTGGCAAGGAAGTATTCGGCGATGGCGGTGGCCGCGTAGGGTGCGATGTACTGCATGGCGACTGAGTCAGCGGCAGGAGCATTGACGATGACCGTATAGTCCATGGCTCCGGATTCCATCAGCTTGCCGTAGATCTGCGCGACACGGGACTGTTTCTGGCCGATGGCACAGTAGATGCACACGACCGAAGGGGAAGCTGTTTTCTGATTGATGATGGTGTCGATGGCGATGGCGGTCTTGCCGGTGGCGCGGTCTCCGATGATGAGCTCTCTCTGGCCGCGTCCGATCGGGACCATGGAATCGATGGCGAGGATACCGGTCTGCAGAGGCGTCTTCACCGGCTGACGTTCGATGACGCGGGCAGCGATCTTTTCCAAAGGCATCTTTTGATCCACGGGGATCTCGGTACCCTTGCCGTCCTGAGGCACTCCGGCTGCGTCTACGATGCGGCCCACGATGCTGTCCGACACACCGATGGACATGATCTCTCCCGTGGAGACGAACGTATCGCCCTCTGATATGAGGGTGTAGTCTCCCAAGATGACCACGCCGACCTCGGTCACCCCGAGATTGAGCACCATGGCTTCGATGCCCTTTTCGACACATTCTATCTTTTCGCCCATTTTTGCCTGTGAAAGTCCGTCGAGGATCGCCACACCATCCTTTACACTGAGCACCCGCCCGATATTGCGGATCTCAGTCGATGGCGCGAACGAAGCGATGACAGATGAAAGGTCATGACCAAGCGTATCCAGTGCCATACCGTATCTACCTCATACACTATTGAGCGAGTCTGTTCCTGAGCTGAGCGAGACGATGCCGGATAGAGTCGTCATACACATAATCGCGGTAGGTGATCTTCAGCCCACCCAGGAGCTGCGCTTCTTCTACAAAAGAGACTTCGGCGAGTCCCGGAAAATGTTTTTTCAGGGCAGCCGTTACCGTCTTCTGCAGGTCCGCGGTCATTTCGCCGGCGTACTGTACAGTCGCAGCATCGATGGTTGATTTAGGCATGTGCGGCAAACCTCTTAACAGATTCTTCCAGCACCTTTTTCTTCTGTGCTTCGGTCAGGGAATCCTGGAGAACGGTCTGGGCGGCTTCGAGAGCGGTCCTGGAGACTTCACCGGACAGCTTGGTCCGGATCTCCTGTTCCTGCATCTTGAGCTGTTCCTGACCGCGGTTCACGATATCCTCTGACTGTGATTTAGCTTTTTCTTCCATCTGCTTGGCCAGTCCCTCACCCTTGGTCTGGGCGTCTTTCATGATGCGGTCCGCTTCTCTGCGGCCCTCGAGGACAGCGGCTTCTTTTTCCTTGTCCGCACTCTCCTTCTGCTTTTCGAGCTCCTGCTTCAGCTGAACGGTACGTTCGGCATCAACGCGGCGTTTATCAAGCATGGCAAGGACAGGCTTGTAGAGGAATTTTTTCAGAAGGAACATCAGAACGAAAAAATTGAATACCTGGGTCAGGATCAAAATCGGATTAATACCGAGTTTTTCCATGTTTTTCATACCTCCTATGTCTGCTGATCAAACCAAATATTTAGCTCACGAAAAGGATGATCAGGGCCACGACCAGAGAGTAGATGGTCAGCGCTTCGGCAAAGGCGAGCGCCAGGATCATGGGGGACATGATCTTTCCGCTTGCATCTGGATTACGACCGATCGCCTGGAGAGCACCCGCAGCTGCGAGCCCGATACCGATACCGGGACCGACCGCCCCGAGACCGATGGCCAGACCAGCGGCTAACGTCTTGAGAGTGTTGACATCCATGTACACAACCTCGTTTCATTGACTAAATAAACAAACTATACCGAAAGACTAATGACCTTTTTCTACGGCCATACCGAGGAACACCATGGTCAGCATGGCAAAAACCAGCGCCTGGATGAAACCGACGAACACTTCCAGGCCCAGGAAGGGAATGGGAACGAACACCGGGATGAGAGAGCCGATGATGGCGAGCAGAACTTCCCCGGCAAAAATATTGCCGAACAGACGGAAGGAGAACGAAATGATGCGGGAGAATTCACCGATGAATTCCAGTATGCCCACAAACGAGCCTATGCCCTTGAGGTTGAAGAACTTCCCCAGGTGCCCTTTGAGCCCCAGGTGCTTGATACCGTAGTACCAGGTGGAAGCCACAGCGATGAGGGCAAGCGCAATAGTCGTATTGAGATCTGCTGTAGCACCCCGAAGGAGCGGGACTATTTTAAATTTTGGTGCAGTTGTCTCCTCTCCGGCAGTCTCTGCAGCTTCTTCATGCGAAGTAAGCATTGGTTCGGCTTCTACGTCGACCAGCGTGACATTCTCGGTCAACGTCTCGTCGGTAACAGCATAAGCGATCGCATCCGAGCCGGCGTCTGCATGTTCTTCAGGCGCTTCGCCCTCAACGGCCGCTTCATGTGCGGGCTCTGCCAAACCAAATCCTGACATACCGGGAAGCAACCCCAGCCAGTTGGACATGAGGATGAAGATAAAAAATGTCATGATCAGGGGATAAAACTCATCCACATGAGTTGCGGGTACAGTGGACTTCACGAGATTGTACAGGCTCTCGACGAGGGTCTCAAACACGGCCTGGAGCCGGGAAGGGACGATCTTCAGCCCTTTGCGGACGAGGATACCGAGACCGATGATGATCAGGGAAACGATAAATGTGGTGAGGAGAGAATTGGTCACTGGATAATTCAAGATCTCGAACAGCTCTTCTGCTTTGATCGATACATGCGCTGCCTTGTCCCAGATCAGTTCCATAGGTTCCCTGCCACAGGTAAAGAAAGTAAACCCTGAAAAGACCAACGCCTGAAGAATATCATATTTCTGAAAGAAAAAAAAGGGTGAGTACCTGCTGGACCAATATCCCTATTACATCATAGAGTTCCATGCTGACAACGGTGGAGAGTTCATCAATCACGAACTGTGCAAGTTGCTCAACAAGATCAAAATCAGACTAACCAAAAGCAGACCGAGAAAGAGCAATGACAACGCTCTGGTCGAGGGAAAGAATGGCTGGATCATTCGCAAGTTCATGGGGTATGTGCATATCAAACAACGGTGGGCTGCCGAGATAAACACGTTCTATAACCAATACTTCAACCACTATATCAACTA
>MNZT01000072.1:0-14502 GCA_001873755.1 Candidatus Wirthbacteria bacterium CG2_30_54_11
CTGCCGGCTGAAAACCGGTCAGCAGCGGAAGCCTGGCAGCAGCTTTGCCGGATTTGGAAAGGACATAGAATACCAGACGCTTGAGTCTGGATCTCAGATCAGAAGGACGCAGACCGGCAGATGAACAGAGGATCAAACGGTCTATCCCGATCGCTTCCGTACTCGCCAGCCTGAGTGCCACCCGGCCGCCAAATGAATGCGCGATCACATGGCATTTCGCGATCCTGAGCTCCGTGCAAAAACTCTGGATGAAAGATGCATAGTCGTCGATCCCCCAGACCTCCTTCGGCGGCTCGCTCCCGCCAAAACCGGGGAGGTCGGGGACAATCACTTCGAATCCCTGCTTTACGAGCAGCTGCGCCAACGGCTCCCAGGGTTCAGAAGAACTGCCCCATCCGTGCAGGACGAGAACTTTTGTACCGCTCCCCCATCTGCGCAGGTGGACGCGCTGCCGGCCTATGGTAACAGTATCCATTTCCATAAGAGCATTACCTCAAGTTAGCGAAGCGCCTTCAGCCGTTCCCGGTAGAGCTGCAGGGAAGTCAAGAAAAGCATGGCAATGAGCGGACCGTATACAAATCCGATGAAGCCGAAGGCCTTGATCCCGCCGATGACGCTGAGCAGGGTGATGAGCGGATGCAGATGCGATTCCTCATGCTGAAGGAGCTTGGCTCGGATGACATTATCGATCGTGGCGATGATCGCCTCACCAAAGGCGAAGAGGATCACCCCCCGGACCCAGCTCCCGCTCACGATCAGGATGATGCTCGCCGGGATCCATACCAGCCCGCTCCCCAGGGGCAAAAGGGCAAGAAAACACATGAGCATGGTCCAGAACACGGCAGAAGGGATACCCAGAAGATAGAACATCAGACCGCCCAGCGCACCCTGGACAAAAGCGATGAACATACTCCCTTTGAGGATCGACTTGGCCATGCTCTCGAACCGGTGGATGAACAGCCGGTCCTCGTCGTCTTCCAGCGGGCTCAGTTCGATCAGCTTCTTGAAAAAAAAGTCCCTATCCTGGAACAGATAAAAAATAATGAACAGGAAAAAAGTGACATCAGTGAGTATTTTCAACCCGTTCTGCAGTACCGACAGTACGACATTGGAGACATAATTAGCGAAATTGGTACTGGCCGTAGTGCCGATCTGCTCCAGCTTGACCGCTGAGATCGCGGCGTCCCAGTTCACGCTCTGCGGCAGGCGGTCGATGATCCTCTGCAGGGATTCCTTCACCATATCTACACTCAGAGCCCCGGATGCTATGTACCGCTGCACCGAGTTCGCAAAAGCGATCGCCTGCTCGGCTGCTATCACGGTCACAAAGAACAGGGGAATCACAAAGGAAAGGAGCACCAGGAACGTGGAGACAAAAGCCGCTATCCCTTTTCGCCCTTTTACGGCTTTCAGAATCTTTTTATAGATGGGGTCGAACAGCATGGTGGTGATGACCGCCAGGACGACCATACTGATATATGGTCTGAAGACCCAGAACAGGAGTAGAGCGCAAATGAGGAAAACAAAATAAAAAGCTTTTTTCTGTGATTCACGATTCGCCATCACTGCCCCCTACAAACGTTATAGGCTCAGCTCCCCGGGCTGGGCTCGAACCAGCAACCTTGCGGTTAACAGCCGCCTGCTCTACCATTGAGCTACCAGGGATCTGAGCCTACAACCAAGCTCGGGCGTTTTGAAAAAGACCACTTTTGGATACTAGCAAAAAATAACTGAAAGTACAAGGAACAGTATAACTTATAGTGATATGGCGAGTGCTGCTCCGATCATCACAAAAGCTGCGGCGAACCGTACGACATACACTTTGAGGGTATGTTTTTCCAGCAGCTCCGGTCTGATTCTGGACAGGGCAAAAACAATAAACATGGAAATGGGCAGAGAGGTGATCGCGGACGAAACACTGACGTTCACGGCAAAAGCCCGGTTGGCAAAAATGTTGCCGATGGCAAGACAGAGAGCCATCCCAGTGACCCCGGCCATCTGAAAACGATTGACCTTCGTGATATCACGAAGGAACAGAGGCGCCGTAAAGCAGAGGCAGATCTGAGAAAAGACCGTCGAATAGAGCGTCGTCTCCCAGTATCCTTCGGTCACGATCCCCCGATTGATATAATTGATGCTCAGAGCCAGGAAAAAAGTGAAACAGAACCCGTAAAAGATCGACGGCTGAAGGAAAGATCTGATCGAAAAGCGCTCATCGACGCTCACAAAGATACCGGCGATGAAAATAATACTTATAAGGACCAGCTGGATGGTGGACAGCGACTCGCCCAAGAGGAGGACTGACAGAATCAGGCTGATCGCCGTCCGAAAATTGAACAGAGGTCCTATGACCGAGACATCTAGTTTCTGTATGGCCAGAACAAAGAACAGAATATAGAGCGCATTGCACACGCCTGACACAATGATGTACCCCCAGTGTGAAGGGATACCTACATGGTTGACCAGTGCAGGAGGTACAGTGAACAGGAGGGTCAACAGGCCATAGAGAAAGCTAAAAAGCCATATGTTCTTGATGGCGTACTTACTGGTGAGCTTCCCGATGACATTGTACATGCCATAGACGATAGAAGCCAGCCAGGCAAAAGCCAGATACGACATACTTCACCCGGGTAAAATCTAGATCTCGAGATAGTCTTTCAGATCCTTGGCCGCCAGAGGAAAACGAAGCTTCTTCAGCGCTTTGGCCTCAATCTGACGGATGCGCTCCCGGGTGACACCGAACTGGACACCGACTTCTTCCAGAGTGCGGGTCCGCCCGTCCTCCAGACCAAACCGAAGGATGAGTACGCGCTTTTCACGGGGAGTCAGCAGATCGAGCGCTTTGCGGATCTCCTCGCGAAGCAGGGTCTGGGCTGCAGCTACCGGCGGACTCACTCCGGAATCATCCTCGATGAAATCCATGAGCAGGCTGTCTCCCTCTTCGCCCACAGGAGTCTCCAGGGAGATCGGTTCCTGCGAAATTTTCAAAATTTCTCTGACCTTCTTGGTCGGCAGTCCCATCTCCGCCCCGATCTCTTCCGGCGAGGGATCGCGCCCGAGCTCCTGGAGCAGCTTGCGGGAGACACGGATCAGCCGGTTGATGGTCTCGACCATATGCACCGGGATACGGATGGTCCTGGCCTGGTCCGCGATGGCACGGGTGATAGCCTGACGGATCCACCAGGTGGCATAGGTCGAGAATTTGAACCCTCGGCGGTAATCAAATTTCTCCACTGCCCGCATCAATCCGATATTCCCTTCCTGGATGAGGTCCAGGAGGGACAAGCCTCTGCCGATATATTTCTTGGCAACCGACACGACGAGGCGCAGATTGGCCTCGGTCAAGGCCTGCCGGGCACGTTCCTCTCCGGCTTCGATCCTTTTGGCGAGGTCGACCTCCATGGCGGCGGTCAGCAGAGAAACCCGACCGATCTCCTTCAGGTATACCCGGACCGGGTCATCCACCCGCATCTCATCGGCTTCGCGTTCGACCGCGACCGCCACCCCCTCTTCACCGAGGCCGCCGGGAATATTGTCCAGAAGCGACTTGTTGTCCACATCCACCACATCGATATCTGCTTCGATCAGCCGTGTGTACAGTTCATCAAGCTTGGCGATGTCTTCCTCGGCCTGAGGAAATATCTCCATGATGTCTTCCTGCGTGATGAAGCCCTGCTCTGCCCCGAGAGAGACGAGCTGATCTATAGCCTCCTCGTCAGTCAGGGTATGGGCTGCGGGAAAACCGGCAGCGACGACCTCTTCTCCCCCTTCCGTCAATTCGATAGGGATGGACGGATCAGAATCTTTGTTCTTGGCAGTTACTTTTTTCGGCGCGGTTGCTTCGACTGCCGGTATTTTCTCTTCGGTGAATTCCAGACTGGTCTTTCCCTTCTTGGCCGGCTGAGCGGCAGCGACGGGGACCTTTGTCCTGGCGGGCTTATCCACGGTCGGGGTCAGTTTCTTGACCCCGGGCTGCACTTTATCTGCCTTGGCTGCTTTTTGCTTTGGTACCATTGGTCAGTTCTCCTTTTCCTCTGCCATGTGATCAAGTTTTGAAAGTCGGATTTTCAATGATTGCTGATGGTTCAGAAGATCGGTCAGCGGACGGGTATCATCGTCGGCTTCCGAATCCTGCACGGCTTTTTCCACCTTCTGGAGCTCCCGCCGTATCGCCTTGAATTCCAGCCGATTGACGACTGCCGCATATTCTTCATCCGCACTCAGCTCGCTCTCCCTGCTCCCCTGCCACGCAAAAACGGCACCCGCGAGGATGTCCTGCTGTATACGTGGGAGTTTAGCATAAAAATCTTCTGATTTGAAGCCCTGAAGAGCTTCTGACCGCAGAGCGTCAAAAACCGCCCGGGTGTCAACCAAGTCAAACCAGCTGGACTCGACATCGCTCAGACGCTTCAGCAGATACGGATGCGCGAGGACCAGACGCAAAAATTCTATCTCGGTCGGGTCTGCGGGTGAAGCAGGCTTAACGGAAGGCCTCGACTGGACCGACTGGACCATGCCGGTCTTCCCGCTGCCTTCCATGAGCGTCTCAAGCGGTGTGGACAGACGACGGGCAGCCTTTTCGAGATAGAACATACGGCTGACCGGACTCCCCAGGGGAGCAATAAGTGAAAGTACGGCTGCCGCGGCATTACTTTTACCCAGACTGCTCGTGAGGTCATGACTCCGGTACACGGTCTCCAGCTGATATTCGATCACCGGAAGCGCGCTGCTCTTGGCCTGGGTCCACAGATCCAGGCCTTCCCGGACAAAAGCGTCAGGGTCCTTGCCTTCCGGCAGCTGAATGATGCGGACATCGAGCCCTTCGTTCTCGGCGAGCGCGAGACTCCGTACGGTCGCTTTCATGCCGGCGCTGTCCCCGTCGAACGCCAGAAAGATCCTGGTGGCCTGCCGTTTGACCAGTCTGAGCTGCGAGGTCGTCAGTGCAGTCCCCAGCGGCGCAACAACGGAAGCAATGCCTGCCTGATGAAGGGTGATCACATCTACATTTCCCTCCACCAGAATCGCTTCGCCCTCCAGTCTGATAGCGCCCTGGGCGAAGTTCAGACCGTAGAGTAGTTCGCTCTTATGAAAAAGCTCGCTTTCAGGAGAGTTGATATACTTCCCTCCGCTGTGGTCCTCCGAAAGAGCCCGGCCGGAAAAGCCGCAGACCCGGTCCCGCTGATCGAACACCGGGAACATGAGCCGGTCACGGAAACGGTCGTAGTGCCGCTCCCCGCTTTCACTTTTGACCACTAGTCCTATCTGCTCCAGGGTCGAAAGACTGTAGCCCTTCTGAGTGCAGTGACGGAGCAGGGTATCCCAGCTGTCAGGCGCGTACCCGAGCAGGAACTGCTTCTGCATCTCGGGACTGATGGCGCGTTTCTGAACATACTCCCGGGCCTTTTGGCCTGACGGGCTCTGAAGAAGCAGCGAATGGAACAGCTCGGCAGCTGCTTTGTTCAGGCTGAAAAGCTGAGCTCTGCGGTCATCGGCAGCCTGGTCTTTTTTCTGATAGGAAAGATGTATGCCGGCTTTGGAGGCAAGCAATTCAAGAGCCTCGCCAAACGAACAGTTCTCGATCTTCTGTACAAAAGAAAAAATATCCCCGCTCTCGCCGCAGCCGAAACATTTGTAGATATTGAGGGTGGGATTGACCATGAACGAAGGAGATTTTTCGGAATGGAACGGGCAAAGCGCCTGCAGATTCTTCCCGGCTTTCCTAAGCGGCACATAGCTCTGGACCACATCAACTATGCTCAAACGGCTCTTGATCGCCTCTATTTCGGCCTTGGTCGCCATAGTTGCTCAAATCGGTAAAAAACTATATAATGGAGGGACTACCTAGAGAACAAAGGTGCCCCATGGACTCCCCCAGCGAAACTTCGTACGAACAGCTGCATACTACCCTCCAGGACCACCTCACCAACTTCCTCAATGCGATACTCGAGCAGGCCGGCCTGCTGGTGGACAAAGCCGGGGAGATACTCCGTCAGATCATCCCCCAGGGGATTCCCCCTCTGCCTGCGATCTCCCTGTCCAAGCTCAAACGGATCCTGCAGTTCCGGCACAAAGACCCACTCTCCAAACGGCCGGGACGGCTGATAAAACGGACCATGCGACCCTCCGGTGCACCTGCTTTTGAACTCATGTCCCAAACCATATCCGCATCCAACATCTGAGGTGTCCCGCCATGCCACATATGTCTC
Source organism: Candidatus Wirthbacteria bacterium CG2_30_54_11 (assembly GCA_001873755.1). Lineage (GTDB taxonomy): Bacteria > Patescibacteriota > CG2-30-54-11 > CG2-30-54-11 > CG2-30-54-11 > CG2-30-54-11. The sequence continues at coordinate 6,207 of MNZT01000072.1, forward strand.
AACGGGTTGATTCCAGAACACTGTTCGAAGAAATACTGAAAACAGCTGACTTCCCCGAGGATGAACATGCGGCACTCGTAGGTCGTCTGGAATCCGCAGTCTATGTCCAGACGCTGAAAAATCTGCTGTGCCACCTGCCGGCAGGACAGCGCACCAAGCTGGAATCAACCATGCATTTCCATCCAGAATTCTTCCTGGAGCGCGCGATTGCTATTCTACAGGCATTTGCATCACCTGAGCAAATCGTCAAGATCTTCCATACCACTTCGGAAGAGACTTTTCTCGAGTTCTTCGACACCTTCCTGACCAGCTGCACCAAAGAGCAGAAACACAAGATCGACCGCTACCTCGACAAGATGCCTGCCAAATAACAAAACTCCAAGCTGGTACCTCACAGACCCAAGACAGCCCGGGATCATCCCCGGGTTTTTTAGACGTCGTGCATCGCTCCCCAGCTGCGGCCAAAGGCAATGTCAACCTTCAACGGCACCTGCAGCCGACAGGCATGTTCCATACGGTCTCCCACGAGCGCCTGCACCCGCTCTATCTCGCTGTCAGGCACTTCCAGAACGAGTTCGTCGTGCACCTGCAGGATCATCTTGCTCATCAACCCCTGGGCACCTAAATCCTGATGAATGGCGATCATGGCGATTTTCAGGATGTCAGCGGCCGTGCCCTGTATGGGCATATTGACCGCCATGCGCTCGGCTGCCTGCTGCTCCATGGGCGACGGACTGTTGATCTCCGGGATCTGACGGATACGGCCAAGCAAAGTCGAAACGTACCCCTTGGTCCGAGCCTCGACCTTGATCTTTTCAAGGAATATTCCGACTTCGGGAAATCCCTGGAAAAAAGCCTGAATGAACGCTTCTGCCTCATCCTGCGATATCCCAAGCTGTTTGGACAGGCCATACTTGGACTGGCCGTAGAGGATGCCGAAATTGACGGTCTTGGCCGAACTGCGCTGCTCCTTCGTCACCTGTTCGGGATACACATTGAACACCCGGGCTGCGGTGGAAGTATGAAAATCCACGCCCGATTTGAACGCTTCGATCATCTGGGCATCCTGCGCCATGTGCGCGAGGATCCGAAATTCTACCTGCGAGTAGTCGGCAGAGAGCAGAACGTGGCCTTCTGCCGCGACGAACGCCTTGCGGATCTCGTTGCCCAGCGGGGTGCGGGTCGGGATGTTCTGCAGATTCGGATTGGACGAAGACAGCCGTCCGGTCGCCGCCACCGCCTGATTATACGACGTATGGATACGGCCGGTCTGCGGTCTGACCAGCGGCGGAAGCGCATCCACATAGGTTGATTTGAGCTTCGCCAGCTCCCGGTACGCCAGGATATTCTGCACGATCGGATTTTCTTCCCTGATTTTTTCCAGGCTATCGGCATCGGTCGAAAATCCGGTCTTGGTCCGTTTGGTCTTCTTGATCCCCATTTCGGTGAACAGCACGGTCGACAGCTGGGCCGGGGAATTGACATTGAAAAAATGGCCGGCGGTGCCGATAATCGCGTTTTCCTGCACCTTGATTTCCTCTCCGAGCTCGACCGACATACGGGACAGGAACTGCTCATCAATGCTGATCCCTGCGTACTCCATCTCCGTCAGCACCGGGACCAGTGGCATTTCGAGGGTAAAAAACAATGTCTCCAGATCAGATACCCCGGATTTCTCAGGATGAGCACCGGCCCGCAGTCGGCCGAGAAAAATCTCGTACAGCTGATAGGTCGCCAGGACATCGGCGCAGGCATAGGGATACGCCTGCTCCAACGGCACCTGACCAAAACTGACCTGCTCGGACTTGCGGATGCCGATCAGAGATTCGATCCTCGTCATCTCCCAGCCAAGCTCAGAAAAAGCCAGATCCTTCAGTCCGTAAGCACGCAGGCCGGGATGGAGGAGGTACGCCGCCAGCATGGTGTCGAAATAGCAGCCGCCGACCTCGATGCCCTGATTTTTCAAAATAAGCATATCGAATTTGAGATTGTGCCCCACTTTGCGGATAGCGCTGTCCTCCAGCACCGGCTTCAGGAGTGCAAGCACCGCCGCGCGGTCAAGATTGGGTCCATCCTGATGGCCAAAAGGGAGATAGACCGCTTCATCAGGCTTCACGGCAAAAGAGATACCCACCAGTTCAGCTGCGAAATAGTCAAGTGACGTGGTCTCGGTATCGAGGACGACCAGCCCTGAGCTACGGATGGCGTCCACGTACGCAGTCACCTCCTCCAGGGTCGAAGGTACTTTTGAACGGGTCTCAGGGATATCCTGCCGAACCGGAGCCTGAGGGACGGCGGTTCCGGGAATAGCAAAAAGAGACATCTGGCCGGCAGGAGCAGCCGGTACTGACGACGCTGCAACAGGCTGGATGTCCGCACGGACCGGTTCGCTCACGAGATTGACGAGACTGCGGAATTCCAGCTCCCGAAAAAGCGGCCTGGCCTCGGCAGCCTGAGCGAGTTCGAACCGGCAGGTATTGAAATCAAAAGAGATCGGGACATCGCAGACGATGGTCGAGAGCCGGTAGCTGAGGAACGCCTGATCACGCTGGGTGCGAAGCTTATCCTTCAGCTTTTCTGAAATATCCATCTGCGCCGGATCGCTCTCAAGCAAGGCATACATCTGCTCGAGGTGGCCAAATTTCAGCACCAGTTCGGTTGCGGTCTTTTCCCCGATGCCATCGACCCCGGGGATATTGTCCGACGGGTCGCCCCGCAGGGCTTTGTAATCGATCACATACTCGGGGCCAAAGCCGTAGCGTTCGATCACCCTCTCACGGTCGTAGATGACCTCATCGGTCAATTTTCGTTTGGAGGTGAATACTCTGGTGTGCTCATCAACGAGTTGGAGAGTATCGAGGTCCCCGGTCACGATGAGGACTTCCGGCACCGCCGTATCACCAAAGGCCTTCGCCTGGGCCGGTACCAACCGAGACAGCGTACCGATGACATCGTCGGCCTCATAGCCCTCGATCTCAAAAATCGGAATCCGAAGAGCCTGAACCACATCGCGGACTCTGTCGAACTGAGGCACCAACCCGGGATCAGTCGGTGGGCGGTGCGCCTTGTATTCAGCATACTCGACATGCCGGAAGGTCGGCGCATGGAGATCAAATGTCACTGCCACCCAGGCCGGTTCGAACCGCTTGAGCACATTCATGAGAATCATGGTGAATCCGTATACCGCGTTCAGCATTTCGCCCTGAGAATTGGACAGCGGCGGTATGGCATGGAACGCCCGGTGCATGAGGCTGTTGCCGTCGATGAGGAGGAAGACTGGTTGTTTGGGCATTTGTTCGCTTTCAACGCGAGATATTGAATAGATCGTCAAAACAGGTATACTATAACTGTCCAAGTCCTCTCGGGGCGTATCTCCAGCTTCTGCTGGGGGATTTACCTCGGGAGGATTTTTGTATCCGGTCTCCAGTAGAACACGTTGATCTTCTGATCCTTAAAACTCGGCCAATAATAATTTGATCTGGACGCTAGTTTTTCCTGTAACCCGGAGCACCTGCTCAGGAGTGCTTTTCGATAGATATTCAGGTTCTTCTCCAAAGTGTGTGGGTAATTTAGGATGAATTATAGCCTCGGAAGCATGCAGGTAAGCACCTTGAGTCGTAAATACTCTTCGTCATGAAATCCGTACGCACGCCGCTGTAACACCCGGATCTTGTTGTTCAAGCCCTCGACAAATCCCAGGGCCACCTTGTTCTCTGGTTCACAGTATGCCGCTATCCCGTCCCAGTGCCTCTCAATCATCTGCGCAAACTTCTGGTAGGGTTCCAATCGTTGCCATTTCAGTGATGCTTTCCAATTTTCAAAGAACTTCCTGGCTTCATCTGCGTCATCATATTCCCAGAGCTGAGAGAATGTTTCCTTCAGCACATAGGCCGTATTGAGCCGATGATTGACCTTTAACAACTTTTCCAGTGAGGCTCGTCCGTCAGGCTTTAAGTTCTCATTCCTTGATAAAAGCGTGTATTTCTGCCCTTTGATAAATCGTCGATCCTTACCCGTTACTAGGGCATATTCCAGCTTTCTGATTTGATCGAGTGCTTCACCCAAATGCTTCATCACATGGAATTTGTCATACAGGATGCTGGACTCCGGGACGTTTTCCCTGGCTGATTCCTCAAACGGCTTCCACATATCCATAACGGCCAGACGAATCTTCTTTCGTTTCTTTTCTCCCAGCCACTCATAGAACTTGTCCATGCTGACTTTTGAACGATCAATCGTGCCGAACCAGATGGCTCTGCGCCGTTTCAAGTCACTAACCACTATCCTGTATGAATGCCCCTTCTTCACCGAAATCTCGTCCACCCCGATGGCTTCTGGACCTGGACAGCCACACCGCTCTAACTGCTTTTGCATGTATTCCTTATCCAGATCCTTTACGGTTTTCCAGTCAAGGTTGAAATCTTCTGCCACGTCCGTGATGGTCGATTCCCGGCATCGTCTTCCCACCAGGAGCGCAAATCGCTTGGTGTAAAAGGGGTTATTGGCTAACCAGTCAACTTTTTCCTGTTTCACAGTTCCACACGTTTTACAAAGTACTCGTCTCTTTTCCACCTTCAGGTAGATGTGTTTTTCGCCACAGTACAGATCTCGTATCAATCGCACCTTTTTGTCATAATAGCTCCTGCACATCCTGCCGCAAGTGCCGCATCTTGTTTTTTTTGACGTCGCACCAGGGTGATCACCCTGGCTTGCGGATCCCCGAATACTCCGTTCAAGGTCGCTTGAGGTTCAAACCCCGGGTACCTGTATTCATCCAGTAATCGCCTGATCTTTTTCATGCATTTTGTCCATACAAGTATCTACGTCCTCATAATGACCACTTTGTCCATATTTATCAACCACTTTTCCTGCTCGCCTACCCGTTTTTTACCCACACACTTTGGAGAAGAACCAAAAAAAGCATGGACACGAGCTCTTGGCCCACTATTCGCAAAAATACTTACGAGGCCTGATCTTGACCCACCTCCAGATGCGACAGCTATCTCAGGTGAGCTCTCCCGCGCGCACTTCTATGCCCGTGCCTTTATCCAACAGCATGCAGGGATCGCGGAATTGCCTTTATATGACATGGCGATCTGTGATGTGAACAAGCTCGCTCCAAAACTGGCACCCCTCCGCTATATCGCGCTCGCAGCAGCTGTCATGTGGATCAGATGTGTACAGACGAATCATGGCAAAGATCTTTTTCGTAACTGTCTTGAGGGTAGAGATGATACCCCACGTCTAGCCGACGATGATCCCATCAGGACATTGATCAAGCACATCCTCTCTGATCATAATCCCGAGTGGTTTTCTCCTGATGCCCCGATTGTTTTCGCTATGGATCATATTGCTTCTCGGATAGAAGGGGATTTGATATTTGCTGCCCGTCTGTTGGCTGATACCAGCATGCAGCCATTCGAGCACCCTAAACCCGCTTCTGCAGATACACCATCAATATCGCCACATCCGACGGATTAACCCCACTGAGCCTTCCAGCCTGGCCAAGGGAAATAGGCCGCACCCGGCTGAGCACTTCCCTCGCCTCTTTGCGCAGCCCGGTGATCCGGTCATAGTCGAGTTCAGCAGGGATATGCCGGCGTTCCATCTTCTGGAAGCGCTCCACCTGCTGATCCTGTTTTTTGATGTAGCCATCGTACTTCAGATCTATCGCAAGTTCAGAGTAGACCTGTTGCTTCAGGTTGAACAGAGGCGCTGGCTTCCCAGCTTTTCCGACGGCGGCCGGTCTGTGTGTCAGGCTGTGCAGTAGCTTCAGATCCGCTTTTGGCCGCTTCAGGAAGTCCGCATGACTGACGCTCTCGCGGATGACGAGAGACGGATCGATCATTTTCAACCGGGCGTTCAAGGCCGCACTTTTCTTGAGCCTGCGCTTCTGCAGGTCGGCAAGCGCTGAAGGGAAAGACGCCCGATATGCGTCGAACTTCGCATGGCGCTCGTCAGTGACCAGTCCGATCTCGTGCCCCAGATCCATCAGACGAAGATCTGCGTTATCGTTGCGCAAGAGCAGCCGGTATTCCGACCGGGCGGTCATCAGTCTATAAGGCTCGGTGTGCTGCTTGGTAATGAGGTCGTCGACCATGACGCCGAGGTAGGCCTGGCTGCGGTCGATGGTCAACGGTTTCTGCTTTTTGACGAGGCGAACTGCGTTGATGCCGGCTAGTAATCCCTGACCGGCTGCCTCCTCGTACCCCGAGGTCCCGTTGATCTGGCCGGCGAGGAAAAGTCCAGGTATCACCTTGCTCTCCATCGTAGCCGAGAGCTGCTCCGTCGAGATGCCGTCGTACTCGATGGCATAGCCGGGACGGACGATCTCAGCGTGCTCAAGACCTCTGATCGACCTGACGAACTCGGTCTGCACATCCTCAGGCAACGAGGTATTGGCGCCCTGCAGGTAGATCTCGGTGGTATCCCAGCCCTCCGGCTCCAGGAAGAACTGGTGTGCCTCCTTGTCCGGAAAATGCGCCACCTTGGACTCGAACGAAGGACAGTAGCGCGGCCCGATGCCGGTGATGACCCCGGAGAAGAGCGGCGCCCGATGAAAATTGCGACGGACGATCTCGTGTGTCGCTGGATTGGTATGCGAGAGGAAGCACGGCACCTGCGGCAGCCATCCTTGCAAAAGGCGCGGCTGATGCTTTTTCAAATACTTCCACCAGAAGGTTCCGCCCACTCGTTCTTCCTGGCTGAGCGAACCTGCCAGCATGACCTGCACCGACTTTCGGTCATAATAGTGACTGAACCACAGCGACTGGTTACTGCCGCTCTGCAGACCAAGCTTTTCGAAATCAACTGTCTCAGCATTGATCCTCGGCGGCGTACCGGTCTTCCATCGGACAAGCTTGAGTCCAAGCTTTGCCAGGCTTGACGACAGCGCCACTGCCGGCATCTCGCCGTTCCGCCCTCCTGAATATGTCGTATCCCCGATGATGATCCTGCTGTCCAGAGATGTCCCGGTCGTCAGTATGACCGCCGGAGCCAGATACTCTGTCCCCAGCTGCGTCCTGACCCCGCGAACCGTCTGTTTAGTGTCACCCTGAGCGAAAGCCTCTGAAGCGAAGGGTCTGCTTTGTTTTGTCGTTTTTTTGCTTCGTTGCTTATTTGATTTGTTGCTTCTTTGATCCCTTGCTTCGTTGACCAGCAGCTCCGTCACCAGCGCCTGCTTCACCTCAAGTCCCTCCTGCGCCTCCAGGACGCTCTTCATCCGTTTCATATACCCGACCCTGTCCATCTGGGCGCGCAGCGCCTGTACTGCCGGTCCCCGACTGTCGTTCAGAATCCTGATCTGGATCATGGTCTCGTCAATATTCCGTCCCATCTCGCCACCCAAAGCGTCAATTTCCCTGACCAACTGTCCCTTCGCACTACCGCCGATGGACGGGTTGCACGGCGGCAGGGCGATGAAATCCATGTTCAGGGTCAAGAGCAGTGTCCTGCATCCCTGACGCGCCGAAGCAAGGGCTGCTTCGCAGCCTGCGTGACCACCTCCAACTACGATGATGTCATATAAAAAAATGCCCATGCACTCTCCCGGATATGCTGACATCATACCGGCTCTTTTCAGCCCATGCAATGAATACCAAAAGTGAAGTTGCTCAAAACTGGAAAGGATACGTAATACTATTGATTTCCCTAGTCAAACCCTGTATTCTGGTTCCAGTTTTGGTTCTAAATTTATAAACAGGTCAAGGAGACAGTATGACAGACCAGCAGCCCGTTCCTCAGGGACCGGAAGTCAAGCCAGCCGGAGCAGAAGCTATTGAAAAGGCCAAAAAAGTTGTCGCCAAGATGTCCATGGTCGAAAAACTCTCGGCCGGCGGCGGCATCCTCTACCTCATCGGTACGTATGTCCTCGATTATGCCAAGGTCAAAGTGACCGGCACCTCCACCTATGGGATAGCCCCTGACTACAGCAATTCCGGTGCTACCCTCGCTGACAAGGGTAGCTTCTGGTTCACACTCGGTCTCGTGGCCGCCATCATCGCCATCGCGCTCCCCTTCCTCGACATGTTCATGAAAAATGTCAAACTTCCTTTCCCCAAATCCATGCTCTATTTCGTAGCCGGCGTTGTGGCAGCAGTCGCCCCCATCGCCGAGTGGATCTTCACTGAGGACAAAAGCACGACCTACTACGGCATCACGGTCAAACTGGTACCCGAGCTCGGCATGTACCTCATGATCGCCGCCGGCGCCGCCATCGCGTATGGCGGATTTCAGTCAGGCGGCATGAAACAGCTCATGGCCTTCTTCGGCAAAGCCAAGACCACTCCTCCCGCGC
>MNZT01000103.1 GCA_001873755.1 Candidatus Wirthbacteria bacterium CG2_30_54_11
AGGGCGCATTTCCCCCTCGCCCATCTGATGGGAGAGGGCGGGGTGAGGGCGCATTTCCCCCTCGCCCATCTGATGGGAGAGGGCGGGGTGAGGGCTCCGCTCTACTCCTCGCCACAAAAAGTCCATAGGTGACGGTCTGGGCAAACAGGTCAGCAAAGTCCTTGACCTCGAGCGAAGAGACCAGATAACTCTTGAACGCCGTAAAGAATGCCTCCAGGGTCTGGGTTCCTGCGATCTTCTCTTCTCTCATCTCTTCGGCGACCACATGATCCCTGAGATACCGGGTACGCTTGGCCAGTTCGATGGCGAGCGCTTTAGCCGTATACGTCCGCGGGATGGAAAACGAAAAAAACTGCTCCAGCAGACTATCCAGCTCAGCCTGATGCTCTGCCGGTGGGACCGTGCGCAGCTCCCACATGATGAACGGTCTGCCGATCTGGGTCTGACCGATCAGCTGCCCATTTCGATAGAGCCGAAATTCAAAATAATTGGTCAGGATGAGATTGGGAAATGTCGACCGGTAGCGTTTCAGCTGTTCTGTTGACTCCACCACATCCAGATCTTCAACTGACGGATCCTTGGCTTCGATATACCCGACGATGTTTTCTTTGCCGTCCCACACCCGAAAGTCCGGATTCCCACCTTCAGTTTTCGTCGGCAGGGTCGTGATATGCGGCGCTTGGCCATGCGCCACGGCCCAGGATTCCAGAAACTTTTTCAGTGAGGTGTAGTAGCTCTCTTCACGAGCATCTCCGTGTCGGGCAGTATCATAGATATCCTGGATATAGGTTTTCAGCATGGCCATCAGCTCGTCAGAAATAATCAATTCGCCCTCACCCGCCCGCCTGAGGCGGGCCTCGTCGGAGACGGGGGTGAGGGCCCTACAGCGGCAGCCGCTCCTGCTTACTGACTTCTCTCTCCCGAAATTGAATTCCCAGATGCTCATACGCAGCCCGTGTCACCATGCGCCCTCTGGGTGTCCGGATGAGGAATCCGATCTGCAGCAGAAAAGGCTCGTACACATCTTCGATGGTGTCTGATTCCTGAGCGATGGTGGCTGCCAGGGTTTCCACACCGACCGGACCGCCCTGGTATTTTTCGATGATGGCATGCAGAATGCGATGATCTATCTCGTCTAGGCCTAGCTCGTCGACCAGCAAGTCCGAGAGCGCCTGCTTGGCTATGTCATGTGTGATGTGTCCCTCATGCTCTACCTCGGCGAAGTCGCGAACGCGCTTCAGCAGCCGGTTTGAGATACGGGCAGTACCGCGCGACCGCTTGCCGATCTCCACTGCGGCGTCATGGTCAATCTGTATTTTCAAGATCTTCGCTGATCGTTCAACAATTTCGGTACAGTCATCAGGTGAATAGAAGTTCAGGTGGTAGACCACTCCGAACCGGTCACGCAGAGCTGAAGTCAAAAGGCCGATCCGGGTCGTAGCGCCGATGACCGTGAATCTGGGCAGATCGATGCGAAAAGTCCGGGCCGAAGGACCCTTGCCAGTGATGATATCGAGGCGGTAGTCCTCCATGGCTGGATAGAGGTACTCCTCGGCGATCCGATTCAGCCGATGGATCTCGTCGATGAAAAGCACGTCGCCTTCGTTCAAGTTCGTCAGGATCGCGGCGAGATCACCTGCCCTCTCGATAGCGGGGCCGGAAGTGGTCTTGATGCCCACGCCCATCTCATGAGCTATGATGTTGGCGAGCGTAGTTTTGCCAAGTCCGGGAGGACCGTAGAGCAGAACATGTTCAAGAACATCTGTCCGCTTTTTGGCGGCCTGCATGAAGATCGAAAGATTTTTTTTGACCTGGTCCTGACCGATATATTCTGCTAGAACTCTGGGTCTCAGTGTCTGGTCGAATACCTGTTCCGGGATGCCTTCGGCACCAGGAGATACGATCCTGTCGCTCATCTCTGTGCTCCTCCGATGATGCGTAAAGCAATCCTGATCTGCTCCTCGACCGGCTGAGTACTGTCTACCTGCTCGATCGCCTGTTTGATCTGGGCAGGTGCGTAACCCAGACTGCGAAGGGCTTCCGTGATCTCGGATGAGGTCGTAAGTGCGCTCTGAGACAGCCCGCTGACCGGCACACTGCTCACCTTGTCCTTCAGCTCCAGCACGATCTTGCTGGCTGATTTCTTACCGATGCCGGCAGCCAGGGACAGGTAGGCTATATCACCGCTGGTGATCGCCTGGCTGAGGCGATCGACACTGCCTAGGTTCAAAATAGACAATGCACTCTTGGGCCCGACCCCGTCGACCAGGATCAGCAGCTCGAAGAGATCAAGCTCGGCAGCAGACCTGAATCCGCACAGCTGCATGAGGTTTTCTCTCACCACCAGATGGGTGTGAAAAACAGCGCTCTCCCCGATCGGGGTATCCAGATCTTTTGAAGTTACCAGAAGCTGGTACCCGACCCCGGATGCCGTGAGAACGACCAGGGATCTATCCGTTTTGGACGCAATGCGTCCTTCGATCATGCGTATCATGGGGACCTCGATTAACAGACCCGGGTAAGTCGACGAGACTGCGCATGGCAGATGGCAGCGGCGAGAGCATCGGCCGCATGCGAGGTCGCAGTTTTCAGATCCATTTTCAGTATCAGAGCGATCATCTTCTGCACCTGCAGTTTGTCAGCCCTGCCATAGCACGAAGTCGTCTGCTTGATCTGGAGCGGGGTGTACTCGGCATATTCCATGCCCTTTTCGGCCGCGACCAGGGCCACGATACCACAAACCCTCGACACCTGCAGGGCGGAATTGACATTTTTGGCAAAAAAAAGGGATTCCATGCTCACCGCATCCGCATGGTATTCCTCGGTCAGCTTTTTCAGCTGTTGGTAGATCCGCAGGATCCGTTGCTCTATCGCCTCCCCGGCTGCGGTCGTGATGCAGCCCTGTCCCAGGCAGCTGAGCGATCCATCCGCCCCTGCTTGGACTGCCCCCCAGCCTACCGAAGCCAGCCCCGGATCCACGCCAAAGATCACCATTCTCTGCTCTCTCACTATCTTCACAACAAAGTCGAAGGATCATCGATCACCGCCGGCGTCTTTTCGACCACTTTTTTGACCCGTTTTTCCCGCTCATACCACTGCACGATATCTTTGAACCGGTCAGAAGGACGGAACAGAATCACCGCTTTGACCTCGTGGATGGTATCTCTCACGGCATACACATAATTAGGAATAAAAAGAAAAGCTGCCGGAGCATCGGCCCGGATGACAGTCTGGATCTCAGCGTATTTTTTCTGGCGGTCCTCGACCTTGACCAGTCTCCGGGCATCCTCCAGCAGCTTGTCGACTTTCGGATTGCTGTAGGAGGAGATATTGAGCCCGGGATCAGAGACCTGGGTCGAATGCCAGTACGCGTAGATATCAGGATCCCAGGAAAGACTCTGACCGAACAGGACCGCATCGAAATCCCTCTTCCTCAGATATTCATCGATAAAAGTACCTACCCCGAACAGGCGGACTTCCACGCTGACCCCGACCTGTTTCCACATGTCGGCGATGAGGAGTGCAGCCTGGACCCGCTCCGGAGCATCGTCGCTCAGGAGATTGAAGGAGAGCTTTTCTCCGTCTTTTTCCAATATCCCGTCCTGGTCTTCATCGCTCCAGCCAGCGTCAGAGAGTAATGTCCTCGCCCTGTCCAGGTCAAAACTCACCGTCTCCGAGGGTGGAGTATAGGCCCAGGATGCCTGCGTCAGCGGTCCGTCCGCTATGATCGCCTGCCCTCCGACCGCCTCATCAATGATCCTCTGGCGGTCGATCGACAGCGAAAGCGCCTGCCGCACCGCAACCTCCTGCAGAAAAGCTTTGCCCTGAGTATTGAAAAAAACCGCTTGGTACCGGGGGATCGAACTGCTGACCTGAGCGAGATTTCGGATCTCGGAAACTTCCCGGGCGATGTCCGGCGTCACGAGGTGGATGCCCTCCATCGAATGCTGCCTGAGGGCCGTGATCATGCTTTGACTGTCATCGAAGAATCTGAACCGCACACTCTCAAGATAGGGAGCTTTTTCGTAGTACTTCAGATTCGCTTCCAGTACCACGGCTTCGACCTCCTGGCCGGTCTGGACTATCTTCCCAAAGCTGAACGGACCGGTACCGACCGGTTCACGGTTGAAGATGTCGTCAGAAAGCGAACCTGCCGCTACGTTTTCCAGCCGGTGCCTCGGCAGAATACCTAATATGGTGTTCTCGATAAAAGGTGCATAGGGATCCTGAAGCGTGAACACGACGGTCAGGGCGTCGGTCTTTTCGACCGTGACCCCCAGCCAGCTGTTCCGAAGCGTGATCGGTCCCGGGAACTCGGCAGACTGCACCAGGCCGATGGTGAAGACCACATCATCGGCACTGAACGGCTCGCCATCCTGCCACAGGGCATCGTCTCTCAGGTGAAAAGTGTACGAGAGATTATCTTCTGAGATCTCCCACGATCTGGCCAGATCCGGCATCAGACGGCCCTGATCGTCGATCCGGGTCAGCCCGGAAAAAACGAGACTGCAAATATCCCGATCGGCGTCGGATATGGCCAGCACCGGATTGATCGCCACCGGCCGTCCCACGATACCTTCCACATATTCGCCGCCGGTATCAGGCACGAGGGTAGTGGTCGACAGATAATGGTCAATACTCACCCACCCGACTATCACCGCAAAAGCGAGAGCCAGTCCGACCATGAGGATGATACGGCCGCGTGTGAGCAATGGCACGTCTATCTGGCGTAAATACTGAGGAACGATACGACCAGAAAGATGCCGGTCGAAACGATGGTGAAGTTATAGACAGCCTTTTCCGCGCCCCGTCGGCTGCGGTAAAAACTGCCCTCTCCCCCGAATGCCCCGGAGAGTCCCACACCCTTGGCCTGAAGCAGCACAAGGATGACAGCCAGTATCCCGAAAACCGCCTGAACTATGAACAAGGTAGTACGCTGCAGTAACCAGTCCATACCTGTGACTCCTCATGACGAAAAAAATGAAAAGCATCTGGAGTATAGCACGACCACGATCATGCGACCAGTTCAATATTGACCCTGCCCGGACGCGACGCTATGATTGACAGGTCAAATACACACCCTGGGAAAATTCATGCCGATCTTCGGAAGCATCCAAAGCCCTCAATACCGTCTCACTCTGCTCGCCATCGCCTTCATTCTGATCACCGGGACAGCACTGCTCCTCTACAGCAGCCGGGTGGTCGGTGAGATCGAACAGAATAACAGGTATATCGAAAACATGCTGGAACTGTAGCCTCAGCGACCCGCTCCGGCAGCTTTTTCCACCATGCCCGCAAAAGAGTCGACTTTCAGACTGGCCCCGCCTACGAGAGCTCCATCGATGTCGCCCTCAGCGAGAAAGCTGTCGATATTCTCGGCATTGGTACTGCCGCCATAGAGAATCCTGATAAAATCAGCGATTGCATCGCCATAGATACTTTTCAAGGTCGAACGGATAGAACCGATGACTTCCTGGGCCTGCTCCTTGGACGCCGCCAGCCCGGTACCGATCGCCCAGATCGGCTCATAAGCGACCAGCACTTCAGAACCGTTGCCCAGTGTAACCCCGTCAAAAGCAGCTTTGACCTGGGATTCGATATGAGACAAAAAAGAACCTGCATGGCGGATATCCAGGGATTCGCCGACACAGACGATCGGGGTCAGACTGTGCGCAAGTGCCGCCTTGACCTTCTGGTTCACGGTCGCGTCCGTCTCGGCGAAGTACTGTCGGCGCTCAGAATGGCCTATGATAACGAACCGGCACAGCCCCTCCAGCATGACCGGGCTCACCTCGCCGGTGTAGGCACCCTTCTCCTCGAAATGCATGGTCTGAGCACCGAGCGCCAGGGCTGAACCCTCGAGTGCCTTGCCGACAGACTGTAAATGGGGAAAAGGCGGGCAGAGGACCACATCCACCGTGGCTGACTGACTTTTCATACGTTCGACCAGAGCTGAAGCGAGCTGTTCTCCCTCACTGATGGTCGTGTTCATTTTCCAGTTGCCGGCGATACAGATGCGTCGCATGACACCTCCTACAAGTAGTATACTAGTATGACGCTCTGTACCATACAACAGCGGCAATAGACTGTCTACATCTCGAATCTATTTGCAAATGTTTTTCATAAATAGTACAATTATCGTACAAAATATAATTAATTCAAATGGGAAACGGTATGCCCGAAAACGCCATCAGACAACACCAGATGAATTTCCGCAACGCCATCATCAATATGACGAATGCCCAGGTGTTGCTCGAGGAAGCCCGGGAGTCCATCACCGAGGCTCAGCAGATTGTGCATGACAAACTTGAGCTCATCCGCCTCGCCCAGGAGGAGGACCACAGCGCCGAAGCCATCGCCGCCCTGAAAACAGAGACCAGAGAACTCCTCAGGGAATACATCGAACTCGTCCAGCTCATCCGCGACCACACCGATCATATCGAAAAGGGTTTTTTCGACGCCATAGAAGTCCTGCAGATCGACACCCTGCTCAAGGAGATGGAAGAACTACCCACCCAAAAGGGAGCGACCGATGACACCCACTGAACCATCTCATGACCGACTCTGGGCAGGTCTTGCTACTATCGCCCACGAAGCAGCAGACACAGTAGCACCAGAACATGCTGCTCAGATCAAAGATGATCTCAAAACAATTTTCGCTGATATCGAGGCTGCTGGCTCGATAAATACCGGCCGACTTGGTCATATGGTGGACTACCTGGAACAGGGTGTCGCTGATCAGATAGCCAAAGGAGAGGCAGAGATCGATGCGCGTCTCACCAGACTGTCGCAGACTGATCGTCCTGCACCGGGTGAGCATGATCCGGCCAGGGAGGCTCTTCGGGATACCCTGCACTATGCGCTTGAGGTCATCCGCAGGCGTCAGGATGATAAAAGAGATAGGCTGGCACGCAAGATCACTGGGCGAAGTATGTATGAACAACTGACACAGACGGCCATGACGGATCTCGTCACTGATATTCATGAAAATGGCGAACCCGTAGGTCATACAATCGACATTTCTTACGAGAACCTGCATGATCGCGAATTATTTCTCGAACGAGCACAACCTCCAGGGGCAGAACGGGATGCTCTCATGAGGGCCGCCAAGCAGGGTGATTTCCTGTTGCATCAAGGTATAGCCAGACGGCTTGGCAAACTATCAGGGAACCGGCTTGATCCACTGTCTCGTGAAGAAAATCGCCAGGCTCTCGTGGAAGAACGGACCTACTGGGAAATGGCGCACAGAATCGAAGCAGAGACCAGATCTTTGATAGAACGAGGTTTTGACTCCGACTCTGCAGGCATGGAGGCGTTCAACGCCGTTAATGCAGATGCAGCCGAGATCAGGCGGACTGTAGAACGGAGGATCGACCATGTCCGGGACCGGATGCTCCGGACCGAAGCACCCATGGAAGCTCAGCGTTTGATCGCCACAGCACTTCGTCAGGTCAATGCTGATACCAAGCACCCCAATGGTGAAACCTTCAGCAGTGGTGACGCACGCATTGCTGCCCTGAAAACTGCTATCGAAACTGGTATCTTTGAGAAACTCTTCAAAGCCATCGAATCAGGGACCTCTCCCTACGCCGACGGCGAAGGCAGAGTGATCCCGCCCGAAATGCTGCCGCATCTCAAGACAGCCATGGAAAAGCATCTGCAACGCCACGGGATTGAACTGTCTGACGCACTGAGGAAGGGAGCAGGACAGAATGACAGAGGCCCAAGAAGAGAAACCGCACCCATACGCCCACGCCCTTCCCCGGCAACCGAAATCGCACAGAGCCCTCAAGAAGTCATCGCGCAATTAGAAGAACTCAGGAACCAGCACCAACTCACGGCCTTAGAGCTCCTTGCCTGGGACGAAGCTGAACTCACTCTGAATATTACAAACGTAGACTACGAAACGTACAAGGAGCACCGAGCAGACCTGCACAAAGCAGTCGTGATCCTGACCAAGTATGCAGACTGGCTCAGGGAGTTCGAAATAACGATACAGAGACCAGAAAAAATTTACACAATATACCAAAGTATTCGAAGACCACTCCTGGGTATAGAAAATACCCCCAGGGCTCACGAGGCCTACGAAGCAGCGATGGCAGCGATAATAGATCGCATTTGCCGCCATCTCGATGAACAGTTCACGATGAGAAGTACTACACGACAAGATGCCGCTGCTTTCAATACCGACCTGTGGTGCATCGATCTAGGCCCGCTAGATCTCAAACAGGTCAACGAGTATCGCCAAGCACTCACTGATAGGATCATAGAACGGACCGCTGAGCTGGAACGACAGAAGGGGATCACGAGGATCGACAGGACTGAAGTCACCACGTTGCAGTTCGAACTCGGTCAGGCCGTACCCAAGCAAGTGGAGCAGATGCTCTCAGCGATGCCGCTCGAGGAATACCGGGATATCGGCTATGCGGTCATGCTGGGGGCTGCGCTGACCGAACTGGTGCGAGCCTATCTCCTGCAATCTGACCGAAGGTGGTATGTGGACTATGTGGGTCCGACATTTGATACGAAATCGGCTGTCGATATCGCTCATATGAGGACCATCGCAGACACCATTAGAGAAGGAAAGATACCGGAAGAATTTTCGTGCGTACCAGCATTGATCGTCGGCAGGACATCACGCTATCGACCAACCGGATCGAGAGAGACGGCGTTTGTCGTCTCCGTGACCCTGCTCCTGGACAGGCTGGGATTCAGAACGATTACCGACAACGATCTGATGCGGGATATCAATCTGGACGCCATCGCTCAGGGCATCTGTACGGACTTCTCTGGCGCCCCCAAACCACTGACCGCAGCGGAAGAACGGTTCGTTGGGGAAGGAACCCTGACCCATGATGACCGTGGCCTGATCTGCCTGGCACTGAACATCGCGGAGACGGTCAGGAATTCATGCTGTCATTACGTCCGGAACCGGTCCGACCTCCCGTCATGCTATCCCCTCCTCAACCAATTACACATCGGACGTCCAAGCCAGAACAGAAATGAAAAATACTATCGCCCCATCTCCAGCGATCCAGATGTCGACTACGACATCGATAACAATAAAAAAGGCATTGTGCCTGCGAGCGAATACCATCTGAGCGACGATCTTCCCCACGAGATCGAACGAGCCAGCAAATCAGCGGAGGAATACCAATATAGTATGTTCCGAAAAACAGCTGCGGACCGTTTGGGAGAGCAGCGACAAGCCGTAGTAGCACGGCTCACGACGGCGCAAACACTCTCAGAAATACCGCATATGTCAGTTCTGGCTATCCGCGACCTCTTGCGTGAAGAAACCGATCTACGGGCAAGCCTGACCGACAGACCAGATAGCGAGGGACAAAAAGCATATGAAAATGCTCATATACTCGCAGAAAGGATTAAAGAATATTCGGATCAGACCCGGCATCCGTACACTGAGGCAAGAGAGTCAATCAGGCAGGCATTGAACACACTTAAGACTATTCAGACGCAAGTCCCGACCTCCGAACAGGATCAGGCAGCACTTGACCGGATGGGTGGTTTTGAACGTGTCGCCGGCGGATTGGGAAGATACCGACAGCGAACAGAACTAACCAGAACGCTGGAAACCGAGGCGACCAAAGCCTCGCTGCCTGATCTGACCCAGATGTGCCTGATCATCAGAGGTGCTGAGCAGAACTTCAATCGATCTGGTCTCTCGCGAGATATCCGTTTTCCGCCTATGACATCTGACCTCTTGAAGCCTCCACCAGATGTTCGGACTCGTCTGACCGGGCTGGCTGGGGTGACCGATATGCTTGATCAGAAGAAAAGTCATGTCGATCTGCTTTCGACCGCTCTCAACACACATGAAAAAGACTCCTTTCACAAGATCAAATGGGCACTGCTCAACACCATGGGTGAATACGACGCATCTGGTTGGCAGAAGAAGACTCCTCCGCCTGACGTCGGGAAACTGGCCGATGCAAATCTCAAGAGAGCCTCCATCTTGATGATCACGCCGGAATTGCAAACACTGATGCATCGAAGTGGATCGTAAACTCCAACGGCCATCCCTTGAGCCATGAGCCGGTCCCTGACATCTCTGCCCCGGAACTCTATGCTTTCACCGCTACCATGCTGATCTCCACCTGAGCCCCGAGCGGCAGGGCAGCCACGCCGATGGTCTCCCGGGCCGGGTAAGGTGCCGAGAGAAAACTCCCATACACTTCATTGATCCTGGCATATACGGTCATGTCCGTCACATAGATCGTCGTCTTCACGACGTCAGCGAACGAGAGGCCGCCGGCCTCGAGCACCGCCGAGAGGTTCTGCATGATCTGACGGGTCTGTTCTCCGATTTCACCTGTCACCATGGTTCCATCGGGTCGAAGCGGGACCTGGCCGGAAGTAAAAACCAGATCTCCGTTCGCGATCGCCTGCGAATAGGGACCGGCTGCCTTGGGTGCCTGAACGGTTGAAATTGCTGTTTTCATCGCTTTCTCCTGCTTAAGTTATCATGTGACTAGTTGACTTGGTATGTCGGTCTTCCCTGCAAAAAATTTTCCAGATTGTCTACAAACATGCTTATCTTTGCAGACGCCGCCTCTTTGGTCACATAACCGATCGGCGGATAAAAGATACAATTTGAATACCGAGCAAGATCTTTTGCCTGTTCAGCTGTTAACTCATCAGGGTGGTCCAGGATGACCGTGATATCGTTTCTCTGGAGCCTCTGCTTCAACGCTTCGAGATCGAACACTTCATTCTGCACGGTCGAGATCACCAAGCAGCCAGGTTTGATGCTATCAATCTTCTGACGATCAAAAAAGTGCTGCGTTCCAGGCACAGAGGCAATATTTATTGAAAGAATATCGCTTCCCATAAGCAATTGATCCAGATCGGAATACTGAATACCATTCTTTTCGAAATCTACTTTCCGGTGTTTTGACCAATATTTTACTTCCGCTTGGAAACCAAAGCAGGCGATCTCGGCAATTCGGCTTCCATTCCTGCCAAGTCCCACCACCCCAAATTTCTTACCCTTTATTTCACTTCCCCTGAAGGTGGCTTCGGAATAATTGCCGCTTCCAGCTTGCTGCTTTGCACGATCCATCTCCCTTATCTGCTCAAGGATCATTCCGAAAACAAATTCCGCTACCCCTTCTCTGCTGTAGCCGGCGATATTGCACACGACTATTCCTTTTTTGGCTGCATAGCCCGTATCTATCCTTCCATATCCTGTCCCAAACATCCCAATATACTTCAGCTCAGATGCCTTATCAATCATTGATCTATCCACCGTCGCACCAAGTCGGACGATCAGACAATCAGCTGTGCCAAGTAAGCTCGAGAGGTCTGGATTTTCATTTGCCGTAAGTACTTTTTGATCACAGAGCCCATCAATCCTCCCCCACTCAGATTTGCCGAGATCATTCGTGCTGAAACCCAGCAATACTATTTTCTTGAATTTCGACATCATGCGTCCT
Organism: Candidatus Wirthbacteria bacterium CG2_30_54_11; assembly: GCA_001873755.1. Lineage (GTDB taxonomy): Bacteria > Patescibacteriota > CG2-30-54-11 > CG2-30-54-11 > CG2-30-54-11 > CG2-30-54-11. The sequence goes on from MNZT01000103.1 coordinate 11,454, forward strand.
CCGTTTACCCTTTTGGATATACACACCGGTAGTATAAACGAAAACCACCCTTTGATAAACAAAAGAGTGGTTCTAGACCAACGATATCGATGGTCGGGGTACGCAGACTCGCAAGCCTTGCGTAGTCCCGCTTCCGGCGGAAACTGCGGGCCTCCCCGATGCTTCTATCGGGACGCGCTATCAGGCTAAACAATCCTCATCAATCGAACTTTAATGTAATGCTGCCAGAACCTACGATGAGATCCAGTATGTCCCTGCTCTTCAGTCGCTTCAATCTATACTCGATTTGTTTCGCACTACGGATATCCGGGTATGATTGCTCCAAAACCTTTTTCCAAGGTCCTCTTTTTCGGGTAGCGGTCACTTGATCAGCATTGTGCTCTTTGAGCCGTCTCTCTGGATCACTACTTGAACCAATGTAGTACCGGTCTGTCTTTTCACTTCGCTATCGGTCGCCATCTCGGATATCCGATCAAAAACTGGTCGGGGTACGCAGACTCGAACTGCGGGCCTCATCGTCCCGAACGATGCGCGCTACCAACTGCGCTATACCCCGATGCCACCTGATAACCTAACGCTCTGACTCGAACTGCGGGCCTCCCCGACATTTCGTCGGGGCGCGCTACCAACTGCTTGCCCGCCGCAGCTTCTCAGCGAAGGAGGGCGCTATACCCCGATATTTCTAACTACCTAAACGGTATGTGATCCCTTTCGCCAGTCTCGCCGAAGCTTCCTAGCGAAGGCGGACGCTATACCCCGGCTCTTCTCATTACACTTCAACCTTTTTCCCCCCTTCGCTGAGACAGCTACGGAGGACAAGCGCCAAAAAGGTTGCGCCAAAAACTTCTTTTTTTCTCACTTGTATGTCCCCTGACTGGAGTGTGGGCTTTTCGGCCTGTGGTGCAAGACAGACAGTCGAAGCCAAGTTACAAGCGCAACGGTCAGTATACTGGAGCATTCCCTGCTTGTAAAGCCGTGGAAGTACCGATACAATAGCAACTAATCGAAAGTCGCTCGTGGCATCACTTTTTAACCCTGTCTGCCCATGTTCCAGAAAATCAAGTCATTCAGCCTGCGAATCGTCCAGTATCGCCCTCTGCAGACTTTTGTGCTGACCTCCGCGATCATGGCGCTGCTGCTCGGATGCATCGCGCTCGGCGAACGGATCGTTTTTGCTGAGCGCTCCTATCCCAACATCTCCTTTGGCGGGATCGACCTGTCATACAAGTCGTTTGACGGAATCAAACAGCTCCTCGATGAACGAGTGACCCAACTGAACGAAGAGGGTGTCACTTTCAACTACGGAGAACGGAAATGGCAGGCATCGCTCAGTGAACTGGGAATCATCCTGGATACCAGAGCCTACACAGAGACGATCAGCGACTTTGCGAGGACCGGCAATCCCCTGGAAGATTCGACGACCATACTCCGTCTGCTGCTCAAAAAAGACGATCTCTATCCTGCTCTTGATTTCACCTCCAAAGATATATACCGTGCCTATATCGATACTATCGCCTCCGCCATCGAACAGCCGGAAATGAACGCGACCCTCTCGGCCGATACCGGCAGCATCGTCGTAAGTGCGGACCGCAACGGCAACCGGATGCTCAGAGGGTACATAAATGCCGCTATAGAACAAGCCCTGTCCCGGCTGACCCCGCCCGTGGTGGATATCAGGCTGGAAGACATCCCGGCGCAGGTGACCGTCGCCGAGGTCACGACGCTCGTGCCCCAGGCAGAGGAATGGATCCAGAAGACAGTTCATCTGAAATATGACCTTCTGGACTGGCCGATCACACCGGATCAGATCAGGTCCTGGCTTTCGACCGCTTATGATGAAACGACGAAGACGGTCCACCTCACCACCAACTCCCAGGCAGGCAGAACGACCATGCAGGGCTGGTCGGAAACCGATCTGAATCGCCCCCCGAAGGATGCCATATTTGAGCTTACTGATGCCAAAGTCACCAGATTTGAACCCAGCGAAGATGGCATCGTGATCGACGCCGAGCTTACTCTATCTCATCTGGACGAAGCCCTGAGCTCGTCGCAGGGAGAAGCCGAAATCGCAGTCCTGGTTCAGGAACCTGAGATCAAAACCGCCGAGGTCAATGATATGGGCATCACCGAACGGGTCGCCCGCGGCGTCTCCTATTTCCGGGGATCATCCAATGCCCGCATGACCAACATCAGGAACGCCTCCGACAAGATGAACGGCCTGATCGTAGAACCACACACAGAATTTTCCTACAATCAGGCCATCGGCGATGTCTCGACCAAAAACGGCTTTGTCATCGGCCTCATCATCGAAAAAGGCCGCACGGTCGAAGGGGTAGGCGGCGGAGTGTGCCAGCCCTCTACCACAATGTTCCGCGCCGCGCTCGACGGAGGATATCCGATCACCGAACGCTATGCCCATGCCTACCGTGTTCACTACTATGAAGAAGGCGGTCCCGGATACGAATCAGGCAAACCCGGCATCGACGCCACTGTCTATGCTCCGTCCAAGGACCTCAAATTTCTCAACGACACTGACAACCATATCCTCATCCTGACCGACTATGACCGGGCCAACTACCGACTCACCATAGACCTGTACTCTACCCCCACCGGACGGACAGTGACTGTCAGCGAACCCATAGTTTTCAATATCACAGCCGCTCCGGCTCCCGAATACTATGATGTGCCGGACCAGCCTGTTGGCTACCTCAAACAGATCGACTGGGCAGCAGGCGGAGCCGACACGGAATTCAGCCGGACCATCCTGTTCCCTGATGGCACTGAATCCACCGAAAGCTTTACCAGCCACTTCAAAGCCTGGTCCGCCAAATATGAACGGGGCACCCTGGGTGCCGAGGTACCGGCAGAAGAGCCACCAGTGGAGCCGGCTCCGACCGAATGATCTGTTATCCATGATCTTAGAGCCTGTTCAAAATCTTTTCAATAGGATAACGAGAAAACATAAGACCATCATTTGCAATGACGAATTAGTCTTTCTTTCACAGTTCTTCCAAAGCCTTCGTGACTTTTCTAGCCATCCAAAACATCTCTCGACCACCCATCTCTTTGGTAGTACCGCAAACGTATGAAGCTCATTTCGTTTCGCAATCTCAACTTCTGCCTTGATCAGGAACTCCACTTCATGAGCAAACTTCTCTCCGGT
>MNZT01000024.1 GCA_001873755.1 Candidatus Wirthbacteria bacterium CG2_30_54_11
GTAAAGCGTTTCAACCGCTCGTCGGTGGTTCTGATCTGCTGTTGCAGATACTGGACCAATTCCTGGTTCATCTATATTCCTTTTTACTGCAAAGTGGCATTACTAGTATATTTAATTATACTAGAAGAGTCAATCGTATGCTATATGGCTTTCTTAGGCCAGAATAGACTTCGATTTCTTATTTGTCCTTGGCTCAATATCTCGAGTTTAATTCCAGTCTGCTGGAATTAGCTCTGCAGCTATTCCAGGAAATTGCCAAATACTGGAATTACATTATTGCCTACTATTTAATCCAATGGATATTGAACACAAAGAAATGGCTCAAGAGAGCCATTTCTTTGTCTGTGGCGCGCTTCACTGTCCGCTATGAGGGTATGGTTTCAGGCAAATCGGTTCGTAGATGCAGGCGTGCTACTGTAAAAGCATCAGGATTAAACTGATGATACGATCTTTGTCCTTTGGGTTACTCTCGGCGACCAGGAGCGTAAGCGCGGTCAGTGCCTCTGGAGTGAGACTCCTGGTATCCAGAATTCTGGCACGACGCAGGAACCAGATGAAGGCAAAGGCACCACTGCGCTTGTTCCCATCGACAAAGGGATGGTTTTTGACCATGAAGTAGAGTAGATGTGCCGCTTTTTCTTCCACTGTCGGATACAGATCTTTTTGGCCAAATGACTGATAGACCGTGCTGGTTATCCCTTCAACGCTTCCAGCCATTCGTTCCGTCCCGAAAAGATCAGATGCTTCTTTCTTTGCGATCAGTTCATCCTTCAACTCAGCGAGGGCTGTACTGAGGTCTTTGGCCGTGATCAAAACCTGCTTCTTGCCTTTTCCTGTTTTCGGTAGTGACCCCTTGTCGTACGCATCGAGTGAAAACCAGGTGGATGCGAACAGTTTGACGAGTTCCAGCGTGTCGCTGGCTTTCATTTCACTATCAGGAGGCAGAAGTCTTTTTGCTGTATCAATGGCTATTAGAAAAGCGTCATAGTTGTTCGCAAGGCGTTTTTTATTGACTGTGTAGCCTTCGACAATGTGTTGGCGAAGAGTTTTGGTCGCCCATTGGCGGAACTTGGTTGCTTTGGATGAGTTCACTCGATAGCCGATGGAAAGGATCAAATCCAGGTTATAGTATTCGACTTTCCTGCGGATTTTTCTTTTTCCCTCGACTTGAACCGTTTCCAAAATGGAAACAGTTGCCTGCCTGCTCAGTTCTTCGGAATCAAAGATGTTATTTACATGTTTGGATATCGCTGCTTTTTGGACGTCGAATAGCTGCCCGACCTGGGTCTGGGTTAGTAGAATAGTTTCGCGTTTATCGTCCATGCGGACTTCAACTGCGCCATTTTGCGCTTGATACACTATTGGATATACAGTTGATTTCCTGATCATATCGAACTCCCTAGTTATGATTTTCATGCGTACTATACCGTTCTTCGTTTGATTTGTCTTTGTATCGGGATACAAATTGTATGAATGTGTACAAAAAATGGCTCAATGGAGCCATTTGATTTTGCTGGCGCGCCCGGAGGGACTTCCTCCTACGCTCCTCGTGGACTCCGAGCTTCGGAGGACAAGTCCAAGCTTTAGATAAACGTTCTCGTCCCCCGGTTGTCCATGAAAAACAGGTCTCCTGTGCGCAGGGGACCTGTTTTCAGTCTGATCGTATTCTGGCGCGCCTCACTGTCCGTTATGAGGAACTGGTTCATGGTAAATAGGTTCGTGGATGCCAAGCTATTATCAAATGGGGATGGTCGAATGTAGGCTCTAATCAGAGGAACGATCACAGGGGTAGGAAGTCTAAAAATGGACATAGAAAAAGGCAACCGTACAGGGCTGCCTTTTTCCTCCTGAACTTAGGGGCAGTTGGCGTCTGCCCCCTTCAAACCGGCCACGCCGATGGGGATATCAGATCCGTTAACGTCAAGCGTCCCGCTCCCGATATCGCAGAAGGGGGCGCTCCAGTATGGGGACATGTCGGCGTCGGTAGCCTCCCACCAGGCGACCGAGCGCACCTGGTAGTTGACCGACCAGTTGAAGGCCGTTTTTTCATCCACGACCACCGGGGTGTTGCAGCCGGTGGTGAACGACAAGGTTTGGGCCTCATTTTCCCCGCGGAATATCACGATGGATCCGCGGACGGAGGCTTCGCCCACCGCCCAGAAGTGGATCTGGATTTGGCCGTGACCATCTGCATCGGTCCCGATGATCAGGGACCGGTGCGGGTCACCCGCCTGCTCGTGAGAAGAGAGGTGGGCGCCGACGATCACGGCAGAGGCAGAGATGTCGTCATCTGTCCAGTTCGTTATAGTCGCCGTAATTTCTTGGTAACAGCGACCATTATTGTAACTGGTCTTTTCGTGACCCATTGAGATGGCCATCGGTTCGGCGGCCGTGATGGCGGGGGCTTCGGTCGGAGGCGGGGCGGCGGTCGCGGGGGCAGGGGTGGCTGCGGCCGGGGAGCCGCAGGCGGCGACCAGAAATATGGTCGCCAAAATGGCAATAAGTGTTTGGGGGTTCATGGGGTCTCCAATTTTTTTTGAGGGTTGTCCCTTTCCGCGCCCAGATAGAGAGGCGCTGAGCGTTACATGCCTCTGTACAGGCTGCACCTGGCGGGGGGACGGTCCGCTTCAGGGAGGGGGCGCGCTGTGCATGCCACCTCACCGAAGCGGATACCTGGATCGATTGGAGAACTCATGGGACTGAGAGAAAAGGCTTATGCTGTACGGCTGCCTCTGTGGCAGGGGCTGATCACGCGATCACGTTAGTCTGGTTCGCAGTGAACCGTCTGAGGTGAAGGCGGATGATCAGATCCTGTGCAACAGGACAGTCGTCCTGTTGTTAAAGTGCGCTCTATCAGTGGAGATAGAGAATAATATTGTATCATTAAATAGGAAAATGGCAATAAATGTAAATCAGAGCACCCCGTCCCAACCCGTTTTGAGGCACAAAAAAATGGCTCAAGAGAGCCATTTGATGTCTGTGGCGCGCCCGTCCGCCTCCCCGCATGATGCGACTACGGCGAGACTGGCGGAGGGACTTCCCCTTCGTCCCTCGTTTCCTCGGGACTACGAGGACCTTGCTTCTCGTCCCTCAGTTGTCCATGAAAAACAGGTCTCCAGTGCGTAGGGGACCTGTTTTCAGTCTGATCGTATTCTGGCGCGCCCGGAGGGACTCGAACCCCCAACCGCCTGGTTCGTAGCCAGGAACTCTATCCAATTAAGCTACGGGCGCACATGATGATTATTTCTTCCGGCGAGAGGTGCTCGTCTTTTTCTCAGTCTCTTCCTTGGTGATCGCCGGCCGGATATCGGCTTTCATAGCGCCCATGGGTTCTGATTTTTTGGCAGGTGCCTGACGGGGGGCGGGCGTCTGCCTGCGCTGTTCCTTCATGACCTGCAGTCTGGCTTTGCCCTGATCGACGAATTTTTCGAGGTAGTGGGAGCTTTTTTCGAACAGGACATTGATCATGTCTTTGCCGTGATTTTCCCTCAGAGGCAGATACTGGGTCATGACTTCTTTGACTTCGATGGGATTCTGGGCTCCGAGGAGGATGACGACACTGGAAAAGAGTTTGCGATTGGTATCCAGACCGAGGACATAGTGGCCGTGGTCCTTCATGATCCAGAAGCTGTTGAGGTCCGACCAGGGGTAGAATTTATCCTGGGAAAAGAATCCGGTGGTCGTGATCACATGCTCGATGTCCCTGGCAGGCAGCTTGGAGAGCATGTAGGTGAGCCAGGCGATGCCGATCAGGATGATCGACAGGATATAGCGTTTGATGACCAGGGAAACACCGATCAGTACGAAGCTGGCGGTGATCATGAGCATGAACCAGCGGCGGTTGGCATCTTCCGGCAGGTCAGAGGGGCCAGTCCAGGTCAGCAGGGGACGACCATGCATATAGTCCTCCTCCTGATCAATGAGTGGTTCCAGATCGCCCGGTTCGTCGTACCTAGGGTACTGTTCGTCGTTGTCGTTCATACTGACTCCTGAGGAGATAGATTTATCTGGTACAGCTCTATATCGATTGAGGAGGGATCGAATTTGGCGGAGGTACGAAGTTCGCGAACTTCATACCGGAGCCATGTCGCTCGCGAGCGACATGGCGGAGAGGGAGGGATTCGAACCCTCGGTCCGGCTTACGCCGGACGGCGGTTTAGCAAACCGCTGCTTTAGGCCACTCAGCCACCTCTCCACAATACCAATCCGTCAGCTGCCCTCACGGACATCATCGGTTCCGTCCTTGAGGCGCTTGAGTGTCCGCGCCACGAGTTTTTCAACCTGCTGTTCAGTATACTGAAATGTTTGCGAGTTATCAATATGCTGACAGCGGGCAATTTGTTCTGCCGACAGAGGAGCGATCGCCTCGATTCGAGTTGTGGCTTCTTCTTCTGACATCTGCCGGGTAGCTACCAGCCGGTTTTTTTGGTCTTCCGCCGTGGCGGTGATGAGCCAGATACCGTCATACCGGTTTTCAAAACCGGATTGGAAGATCAGAGCAGCCTCTATGAACAGGAGGTCATCTTTGGTTTTGCCCTGCAGGTTTTCGATGGTACTGTTCAGGGTCTCTTCGATACCGGGATGGAGCGTGGATTCCAGAAAGGCTTTTTCCTGAGCGTCACCAAAGACGATGCGGCCCAGGCTGGAACGATCGATCCGGCCTTCGGCATCGACCACATCCTCACCATATCTGGCCGCAATAGCCGCCCAGACGTCGTCGTCCTCCTCGAGGATGCGGTGCGCGATCTCGTCGGCGTCGATGACCTGGTATCCCATGCCGGTAAGTATTGAGCAGACGGTTGATTTGCCGGCTGCTATAGATCCGGTGATCCCGATGACGAGCATGATGAATAGTTACCGCGGTAAAGGTTGAAATTTGTTTTTCAGCGCTTTGGCGACCGGAGAGGGGACCATACCGTCGATATTGCCATGCAGTCGGGCGATCTCCTTGACCGTGGTGGAGCTGAGAAAGGCGTAGTCAAGTGAGGTCATGAGGAAGATCGATTCAAATTCCGGAGCAAGTTTGCGGTTGGCCTGAGCATAGCTGAATTCATTCTCGAAATCCGAGATAGCTCTCAGTCCCCGGATGATGACATGGGCTTGAATAGATCTGGCATAATCGATCATCAGCTGGTCGTGGAAGCTGACCACCTGTACCTGAGGCAGAGGAGCACTCGATTCTTTTGCGAGGGCCACTCGTTCCTCGACACTGAAGAAAGTCGTCTTTTGAGGATTCGCGTAGATCGCCAGGATGACCTCATCGAACAGACCGGCGGCGCGGGTGAGTATATCGAGATGGCCGTTGGTGATGGGGTCAAAGGTGCCGGGGTAGATGGCTTTCATGTGTGTTCCTTCTCGTAGCGGGCGGAGCATGAGGTTTGGCGGACATAGGATAGCATATATAAAATATCGATTCTATGTTGCTTGACTTTTTCTTTCGTGGTAGAATACCTCCGGTTGGTGTTGTTATCCACAACTCGGTCGAGCCTACCGTTTATCAGTGAATTAGTGAAGACCCGTCAATGAACACGAATCTTTATGTCGGTGGAATCAGCTATTCGACAACCCAGGACTCCCTGAAAGCCCATTTCTCTCAGGCCGGGACTGTGGTCTCAGCGACCATCATCATGGATCGTTTGAGCGGTCGTTCTCGTGGATTCGGTTTCGTGGAAATGTCCACCCCCGATGAAGCCCAGAAGGCGATCGAAATGTTCGATGGCAAAGAGTTCGATGGTCGTACCCTGAAAGTGAACGAGGCTCGTCCCCGTCGCGAACAGGTCGGTCAGTAGACCTCTCCCGTCAGCAAATCGAAAAGAGCCCCGCAGTATGTACTACGGGGCTCTTTTTTTGTCATCTCTTCGATCAATCTCAAAACCGGTGGACTTTTCATAGGGACCAAGTCGTACGTCATCCCGCTTTGCGAGGTTCCGCCAAGCGAGACTCGTCGGGACGACGGTCGCCAAGGGCGGCCTGAGCTGAGGCTTCTGAGGCGAACGGATCTGCATTATTAGTACTCAAGGAGATTCTTCAACCGATGCGGTTTCAGAATGACAATTGGCTGTCAAAAGATTCTCCACCACTTTTGAGATTGATCCCATCTCTTCTGGATCAAGGCAGAGGAAAAAACCGGCTGAGGCAGCCGGTTTTTTTGTAAGGTCAAAAGAATTGATCACTCGATAGCAATGAGCGTGAGAGCAAAGGTCAGGTCCTGGCCAGCGAGAGGATGATTGGCATCCAGCACGATCGAGTCGCCATTGACTTCCTTCACCGTGACCACGAGCGTGCTGCCGTCTGCCTGGCCGGCTTCGAATCTGTCCCCGACCTGGGGATCGCTGTCGGCCGGGAACTGGTCCCGGCTCACGGTCTGGATCAGGGTGTCGAGGTAGGGGCTATACGCCTGGTCGACCGGGATAGTGACGGTCTTGCTTTCATTCAGCTTCATGCCGGTGACTGCGGCGTCAAAACCGGGGATCACGGAGCCGGTGCCCAGGGTAAAGCTGATAGGATCGCCTCCTTCAGACGTATCGAATACCGTACCGTCAGAGAGGGTGCCGGTATAATCGACCTTGACCGTGTCTCCAGCTTTGGCTTCGGTCTTGGCAGCCGGGACGACCTCGCTTTCCCGGGTAGAGGCGGTGTCGGAGGTGCAGCCGCTGAGGGCCAGCACCGAGAGCATGATCACAGGGATCCAGATCATCTTGCGAAAGTTATTCAAGGCAGTACCTCAAGGTTACAGGTGAAGCAAAACAAGAGTGATGCTACCACGAAGACAGGGAAATGTAAAAACTAAGTCTTGTACACTCCAAGTCTTGTATAAACTTTTTACTTCAACTACGGGGTTTTACCCTGTCCTCAGTTGTTCTTTCAGGTCAATAAATTTTCCGGGCAATTTGAAATGAGTTAGACCGTAGGTCATAAGGATTGAATTCCGAATTTCCGCTTGGGTGGCAACGGCATGCTGATACGGGACAAATATATCGTACTTGCCGCCTAGAACTATGGTCGGCAAGTCAATAGTGCCTAGTGCATCGGTGTAGTCGTGGCTTAGGAGCGTTGAAAAACTTTTCAGGATCCTTTTATAGTCGTTTGGTGAATTGTTCCCCAGATCCGTCTGAGACCAACTGAGAACATATTTTGGTAATAGTCTTTTTAATCGGGCGGGGACTGTTTTTGAATCAAACAATCTCAGACAGAGTCCTTCAATGACTCCGAACATTTTTTTATGAAAAATACTTTTGGAAAATTTGACCGGCGGGGCGGAAATGATCAGTTGGCTCAGATCGTCTTTGAACAGTGCGGCGTAATTCACCAAAAGCATTGCGCCAAAGGAATGTCCCATGGCAATGATGGGAGTTCTGAGTTGTAATGATCTTACAAATTCATGTATGAATGAACTGTAATCATTTATTTCCCAGATCCCTGCAGGGATATCAGATCTCATAAAGGAAGGATATTCGAGAGCGATCACGTGATATGCATCAGCAAAGCGATCCAGGATAGAATCTGATTTTATTAGTCGCTTTTTCAAACTGCTGCCAAAACTCAAACCATCCAGATACAGCAACGTCGGATCGTTTTGGGAACCGCCTTCCCTGTAGTAGATAGTGAGTCCGTCAATCCTGATCGTTTTTGTTTGCATGTTTGCACATTGATATTTGTTTTCAGCGAGTTTCACTATACTTTCACTATAGCTAGTATAGCACTAAACTTATTTGTTGTGTTTCAGGTAGTTTTGTCTTTTGTTCTCCTCGAACTTCTCGATGGCGTAGCGGAGCATGGTGCGGGGCATCTTTTGATATCTTGAGGCGAGGAACTGTTCCTCTGCCGCCTGGTCTCTCTTGCCGACCTCGCGCAGCATCCAGCCGACGGCTTTGTGGATGAGGTCGTGCGGGTCGTGAAGCAGAATATCGCTGATGGCAAAGGTATCCTGGAACTGTCCGGCGTTCAGGATGGCGGAGGTGGCAATGATGGCGATCCGGCGCTCCCACAGGGTTCCTTCTTGGGCGTACCGGTAGAGGAGGGAGCGTTTGCCGGGATGATGGAGGAGAAAGTCGCCGACGATCCGGGGCGTGGTCACATCTACGAGGTCCCAGTTGTTGATGCCTTTCCTGTGGTCCAGATAGAATTCATAGATTTTTCTTTTTCGCTGCTCGCTGGCCCTGGCGTATTGCATCGTGAGGATGATGAGCGCGGTCATCCGGTACTCGTGGATACCACTGGCCAGCAGATCGGCAAGCTCGGCGAAGTTGAGTTCACGATATTGCTTTGCCACCATCCTGATGACCGGCATTTTGAGCCCGAGGAAATGGTCGCCGGCACCGTACTGCCCCGGTCCGGTTTTGAAAAAGCGCGCGAGGTTCGCAGCCTGTCTGGTGTCAGCCAGGGAATCCAGGGTGTCAGTTATACTTTTGGCAGTCATCAGGTATCCTTTCAGTGAGAAATGATCGAAATGAGCAGCAGGGCGTTCAGGACCGTCACGATGAGGCCGATGGAATAGAGCAGCAGGGTATCGGTCCGGCTGTTGACATAGCTGCCCATGACCTTTTTGGACGAGGTCAGATAGATCTGCAGGGCGATGGTGAAGGGCAGCTGAAAGCTGAGGAACATCTGGGAAATCAGGAGCCCCTGGAAAGTGTCGTGGATGAATAAAATGATGAGAAGTGCGAAGGCAAAGGAGGCAGCCGCGCCAATTTTTGAATGCTTATCCCTGATGTCATAGGGTTCGCCATTGATCCCGGCGCTTATGGTGGCTCCGGCCAGGCCGGAAGTGATACTGGAGGCGATACCGGAAAACAGAAGCGCGAGGCCAAAGAGCAGACCGGCGCTGTTGCCCAGAAGCGGTTTGAGCAGTGAGTGGGCGGCAGACAGCTGTCCGACATGAATCCTTGACGAAAAGAAGGCGGTCGCAGCGAGCAGGATGATCGCGCTGTTGATGGCCCAGCCGATGATCATGGAGACGATGGTATCGATGTATTCATAACGGAGCTGGCGTTTGATGGTGGCTGGATCCTCGTGGTTCCACTGCCGGCTTTGGATGATCTCGGAATGGAGGAACAGATTGTGCGGCATGACCACTGCCCCCAGGACGGCGATGATAAAGGGCAGTGAACCGGCGGGGAGGGCAGGCGTGGTCCAACCAGCTAGAGCCTGAGGCCAGTCGACCCGGACGAGGAAGATCTCGTAGATGAAGGAAAGTCCGATGAGCGAAACGAAACCGATGATGTATTTTTCCAGGCGGCGGTAGGAATTGGAAAAGAGCAGGTACGACACCACGAGAGTGGCCAGGGTCGCTCCCAGGGGGATAGGGACGGCAAAAAGCATCTGCAGGGCAATGGCCGCTCCCAGGATCTCTGCCAGGGAGGTGGAGATCGAAGCTGCAAGTGCAGACAGCAGGAGGAAGAGAGAAACCCGGCGCGGAGTGAATTTCGTGGCGGCTTCGGCCAGGCACAGACCGGAGGCGATGCCCAGGTGTGCGGCGTTGTGCTGGAGCACGATGAGCATGATCGTGGACAGGGTTACCATCCACAGGAGCTGATAGCCGAAATTCGAACCGGCGCCGATATTGGCGGCCCAGTTGCCGGGGTCGATGAAGCCGACCGTGACCAGCAGGCCGGGGCCGATGTATTTCAGGATCTCCAGGGCGCCGAATCGGGGCTTGGTATCAGATGAAGTCATCTAGGAGGCTTTCGTCGACTTCTTCAGGTAGAGCTCGGCCTTGGCCCCGGTGGCCGGTCGCGTGTTGGTGGTCTGACGGGTGACGAACGCAAAGACATCAGCATCGGTATGAATATCCGGCATGACCCTCTGCAGTCCCATGATCACTTTGCCGATAGTGATATTGCGGCATTCGACGGTGTCATAGTCATAGCGTTCGACTTTCAGCAGCTCCTTGATGATCCGTTTTCTCAGGCTCGGCTTCGAGATGGCGATGTCCGAGAGGGCAGCTACGGTGTTGTTGGCGGTGATCATGCTGCCGCCGGCGAGCTGAGCGTAGAGCTGGGGCATGATCTTTTCTATCCTGGCCTCGGTGTCATAGGCCGCCAGGTGCCCCACGATCCGGATGGCAGACCACTTGAGCATCTGGTTGTCCGACTTCATGAGTCCAAAGAAGAATTCGAGGTGCGGATAGAGCACACGCGGATTGGTCTGGGCCAGGGCCATGAGTTTTTTGGCACTGGCGAATTTGGTGCTGGCGACAGGAGAAGAGAGGTCTCGGAGATCAAAGGATGGAGTGGACATGCCAACCTCGAATAATCTGCTGGATTTCAATTCCCGACGACAAAGCTGCGCATGGAGATGGAGCCATGCTGGAAACCTTGATGAAAATAGGTAAGCGGCTCCAGTTTTGCCCGGAGGGCAGTGATATAGAGGAGCGGGAGAAAATGTTCGGTAGTCGGAGCCATACGGCGGATGAGCGAACGGTCGAGATCGCCATACTTGAGCAGCCGGTCGTCGTCCTGGCAGTCGAGGCTGTTTTTCAGGGCTTCATCGCAGAAATGCGCCCAGTCGTAGGGCTGCACATACTGGTCCATGGCTATGTCGTTCAAATTATGCACCATGTTGCCGCTCCCCAGGATCAGGACTCCTTCTTTGCGCAGAGGCAGCAGGAGTCTTCCCAGGCTGAAGTGTCCTTCTTCCGTCAATCTGGTGTCCAAGCTCAATTGGATGGTTGGGATATCTGCATCAGAATACAGGTGGTGCAGTACGGTCCAGGCACCGTGATCCAGTCCCCGGTTCCGGTCAGGGATGATCTGTCCGGAATTGCCCAGATGAGTGATGCGCTCTGCGAGAGCGGGAGCACCGGGCGGGGAGTATTTGAGCCGTGAAAGCGAGGCAGGGAATCCGGAGAAATCATAGATCTGTTTCAACTCGGCCCCATCGGTGACGCGGGTTCCCTCGGTCTCCCAATGTGCCGAAATCACCAGGACGGCTTTGGGTTCTGGCAGTCTGCGTCCCAGTTTTTTCAGGCTTTCGGTGAATTCGTTCTGCTGAACTGCGTTCATCGGAGAACCGTGACCCACGAATACGACTGGCATCAAACCTGGCATCTTACTCCTCGTTTCATCCCTAGTAAATCGTTCCCTGTATAAGCAGTATAGAGCGAAGTCGCCATCCGGGCAAACTCGTATGTCTGCTTTCTGGTTTTCATGGGGCTATCAGAATTGCGTTTTTTCAATCAGACCTTCCCGGAAGCTACCACGTTCCGGGGTGTTCCCTGTACAAAGCCGGCGATGGTATCGGCTACCATGCTCACCAGACGCTGTCTGGTTTCCAGACCTTTCCACCCGATGTGGGGGGTGAGGATGACATTTTCCATGGAGAGAAGCGGGCTGTCCGGACTCGGTGGCTCCGGATTCAAGACATCCAGGGCAGCGCCTGCGATCCGGTCCTCCTGCAGCGCCCGGACCAGCGCGTTCTCATCGACCAGTCCTCCTCGTGAGGTGTTGATGAGAACGGTCGTTTTCTTCATCAGCCTGAGGCTGCCGACATTGACCAGATGGTGAGTTTCCGGGGTGAGAGGGCAGTGCAGAGAGACGAAATCGCTTACAGAGAGCAGTTGTTCAAGAGGTACATACGCAAGTTCGGGAAAGCGGTCCTGCTTTTGGGTCCTCGAAAAATAGATCACTTTCATGCCCAGAGCCACGGCATGTCGGGCGACAGTCTGGCCGATCGTGCCCAGGCCGACGATGCCGAGGGTTTTTCCGGTGATCTCATGGCTTGTGAGCTGCACATGATCCGTGAAATTGCTGATATCCCCCTGAACACGGCGGGTCTGGTGCAGGCAAAGCGAGGTGGAAAGCGCCAGGATGAACGAGATGGCGAGCTGAGCGACCGCTTCGGTGCTGTAGCCGGGGGAGTTGCATACAGTGATGCCTTTGGCGCAGGCGGCGTCGAGCGAAATGTTGTCGTAGCCGGTGCCTGCTTCGCAGATCAGTCTGACGGACAGAGGGAACTGGCTGATGAGATCAGGCTCCAGAGGAAGCTCTTTGGTGATCACGACATCCTGACCCTGTACTCGTTGGATAATCTCTTCCGGAGTACTTGCCTCGAACGAGGTGAAAGTACCCAGAGAAGCCAGAGGAGTGAAGTCGAGCTGCTGGTCAAAAGACAGTCTGGCGGAATTCAGAAAAACGATGTGTGTCATGGATATTTCTCCTGAGGTGGTCGTTGTGGTTATGCCAATCCTCGCGGGTTGCTTCCCCTGCGCCATCCCGCGGGTTGGTCCTCCTTCGCCGGAGCGGCTACGGAGGATAAAAAAACCCGCTCTGTGGGGGGCGTCCTTTTCTTGTTCGGTCAGATCCACTGGTCCTGGGCGGTTTTTTCGCCGCCGGCATCTCCGGTATTGGCTTCGCCTGCCGGATCGACGAAGAGGAGATGGCACTCTTCCACTGCACTGGTGATATGTTCTGTGCCTTTGGGAACTACGAAGAGTTCTCCAGGCTGCAGTTCCACGAAGCCGTCACGAAAATCGATACGCAAGGTGCCTTTGAGCACGAGGAACAGCTCGTCTGTCGTTGGGTGCTTGTGCCAGGTCAACTCACCCTGTACTTTGGCCAGTTTGAAATGGTAGTCATTCATCTGCGCGATGATTTTTGGCGACCAGTGCTCGGTGAACAGGGTAAGTTTGTCCTGCAGGTTGATGGGGGAGTAGGGCATTTCTGGCTCCTTTGTAATTAATCAGGGATTCGATCCGTTACCAAGAGATCTGGTTTTCAGCCAGGTCAGGCAGGGGACATTTCAAAAAGAACCTCATTTTCCTGCTTGCCTGAGAGCGAGTCAACATAGTATACATTGTCGATGCGTTTTATGGATAATTGATGTTTTCTGGCAAAAGAAGTAGAAGCCTTCAGGCTTTTTTCATTATCTGGTTCTATGGAGAATTGGATTTTTTTGCATCCCAGAGAAGATGCTGCCGTTACGACTTTTTCCAGAAGCAGGGAACTGTATCCCTGGGAGCGATACTCGTGTTTGACCCCAAGTTGCCAGATAAAGAAGATGTCTTCATTGGACCTGACCCCAGAAACAAATCCGATGATCTGTCCAGTTTCTTCCATAACAAAACATGTAGTGCTGAAGTAGGTGAACAAAATCCAATAAGTATACGCGGTATGTAGTCCGAGTGGTTTGCACTGGCTGACAAATTGCCTGACCTGGTCGATGTCTGATGGTAAGCAGTTTCTGATATTCATATATTTCTCCTGTGGAAAATAAAATAGTTTGGGGTTTTGAGTATTCAGATGTCTTCCCAAACGGGTCTAGCATCAAGGCATTAACTGTTCGGGTCTGGGGACGGAATAACTGTTTCGTCAATGACCGTACCGTCGATATCGACGGTACGGATAGTATAGCTGGTCTGATTGATGGTGAGAATCACGAAATGGTTGGCCTTGGCGGAGCTCTGCAGGCCTTCGATGTCACTGACGCTGTAGAGCGGGGCACCGCCGCCGCCGGTCACGAGGTACGAAATGCCGTCGCGTTCGATCCGCTGGTAATTGTGGTCGTGGCCGGAAAAGACGAGCTGGATGTGGTTTTCCAGAAATATTTCATGTAGCGCCTGCGCTTTCTGGACCAGGCTGTCGGTCCGGTGCGGACCGCCGGTGTAGAGCGGGTAGTGGGTGATGACAATGGTCCGCACCGTGGCATGATCACGGACGAACTGAGCTGCCTCGTCGATCCCGCGCTCCAGGTCGAGGAAGAGGAACGAGACATCGTTCACGGTATGGAGGTGGTTCCCTGCTTCGTCAGGGAAATAGACCTCGAACTGATCCTCAGGGGTGTCGTGATTGCCGGCGATGATCCAGAAAGGAGCCCGATCCCTGAGGGGCGCGGTTATCTCCATGAAGGTCTCCCAGACCACTTGATCGTCAGGGTAATACGCGACATCGCCGACATGGATGACGGCCTGGAACGGGAGCTGGTCCATCAGGTTTACAAGACCACGATGCTGCGCTTCTCCGTCGCGCGAGTCGCCATAGACGATGACGGTGGAGGAGGCATAACCGGCGTCCGGCTCGACCGGAGCCGAGACCGGGAGCGAAAGCGGGGTGATATCCGCAGTGCGGTTGTTCTCATCGGTGTCTGGTCTCTGGAACATGGTGAT
>MNZT01000070.1 GCA_001873755.1 Candidatus Wirthbacteria bacterium CG2_30_54_11
GACCAGCTGAGGCACAATACGTCACCCTCTCCTTGCCTCCCGCCTGTTGCGAGGCTCGCTATGAGCGGCTCCCATCAAAGGGAGAGGAACCATCTAAATCACACTTAAGAAGAAATATGCTCTATCGTCTATTGATCCCGCTGTTCTGTCTGTTCATGCTGCTGAGGATGGCGTCGAACTATAAGCGACACAAGCGCACCGCCAAGGAGCTGTTTTTCTGGACAGTCGTATGGGGCGCCCTGGCCTATGTCGGCTACAATCCTGGCGAGATGACGCGGGTCGCGCATGCGATCGGGTTTGAGACCGGGGCCAACGCGCTGTTCGTCTTTTTCTTCCTCATTCTGTTCTACGGGTTTGGCCGGCTCATGATGATCATGGAGGACATGGAGGCCAAGCTGACCCGTATGGTCAGGCGTGACGCTCTGGAACGGTTCTCAGATGAGCGGAGCGGGAAGTGAAGCAGTCTATCCTGATGGTCGTTGATAACTATTTTCCGCGCCTGGGGGGCGCGGAACTGGTGTACCAGCGGCTGGCCGAAGGTCTGGTTTCAACCGGCCACGAAGTAGAAGTCGTGACGACCGGGGTGCAGGGTTCGCCGCGGTCAGAGACGATCAATGGGGTAGCGGTGAAGAGACTCTGTCAGAACCGGTACCTGTTCCTTTTTCAGGCGTTTTTTTTCCTTCTTTTCCGAAAGTCAGAAGCCACGATCGTCCAGACCGCTACCTATGCCGCGGCCTTGCCTGCCTGGCTCTATGCCCGGCTGACGAAGAAGAGGGTCGTGATCACCGTTCACGAAGTGCTCGGCAAGGGCTGGTTTCATGGAATGAACGCGGTGCAGGGCCGGATACACTTTCTGCTGGAACGGTTCGTCCTTCTGTTGCCCTTTGACCGTTATATCGCGGTGTCTGACTATACTGCCCGTTCCCTGACCGCTGCCGGGATCTCGAAGGACAAGGTCGCGGTGGTTCTGAACGGCGTGGATGAGGTCTCCGTGCCTGCACTGCAGAGGGATACCGTACTGGCCGGTCATGGATTTGATCCCGGTTCGTTCGTATTTCTGTACTTTGGCCGACTGGGGATCTCCAAGGGGCTTGATCTCCTAGTTGCTGCTGCCCGTGAACTTCTGCCGGTGCATCCGACCATGCAGCTGGGCCTGGTGGTGGCAGAAAAAGCTCATGACCATCTTTTTCAACTGTTGGTGGACCTGCAGCTCGACTTCCCGCGTCAGGTACGGCTCATGGCATCGCTGCCGCGGGGAGAGCTGCTGACGCTGGTCGCTTCGTCTGACTGCATAGTGGTGCCGTCGCGGACCGAAGGATTCGGGCTCTCGGCTATCGAAGCCTGTATGCTGGGGAAACCGCTGGTGTCCAGTGACGGCGGAGCGCTTGCCGACCACGTCTACGGCCAGGTCAATCTGTTCGCCTCCGGCGACCGGGCCGACCTGAAGCAGGCCATGGAAAAGGCGCTGATGGGGAAATTTGAACATATCGAGAAGAAGCTCTCGTTCAGCTGGGATGAGATGGTAGAGGGGTATGAAGAGGTGTATGGGTAAGGTGGGAGACCACTTGATTTTTAGCTGTAAAATTTCTATATTGAGTATACAAATTTAGCTATAAAATTGTATGCCATGAAACTCATCAAGAGACTACTACAACACGATATCGAGAGCTCAAGGTCAAATCGTAAGATCTTGATATTGTTGGGTGCCCGGCAGGTAGGCAAGACCACGCTGGTCAGGCAGATGTTCGACGACACGGGCGCGCTGTATCTGAATCTGGATGTCAAAAATGACCGTGAACGGATACTGTCTGCCGGCGATCTGGTACCCGAGGCAGTCAGGTCGTATCTGGGAGGCAGGGGGACGGTCATTCTGGATGAGGCTCAGCGCCTGCCTGAGGTGTCGCGAATGGTCAAGGGCTGGTACGATAAAGACATCGACCTCAAATGCATCCTGCTGGGGTCTGCCGGGCTCAATATTCTCGACAAGACCGCAGAAGCACTGACCGGGCGAAATGAGAAGTATTATCTCACACCGCTTCTGATCTCGGAAGTGATCCAAAACGAGCCCTGGTTTTCGCCGCTTATCGACCTCGAGATGTTTCGGGACACCATCCATGCGCATCTGGATCGCTTCCTCGTCTATGGCGGGTATCCCGAGGTAGCCCTCTCCGATCAGCCGGAGCGGCTTTTGACTTCTCTCTACAATGATTACCTGTTCAAAGATGTGTATGCCATGGATCTCGTAGGATCAAAACAGAAACTGCAGAAATTACTCGCCTTACTCGCCTTTCAGGTCGGATCAGAAGTATCTACGAGCGAGCTTTCGACCCAGCTCTCCGTGAGCAGGGAGACCGTAGAACGATACATCGGCATTCTCGAGGATACTTTTGTGGTCTATCGTTTGCAGGCGTTCAGTAGCAATCAACGCAAAGAGCTGTCCAAAAAGAGTAAGATCTATTTTTGGGACACTGGTATTCGAAATGCCGCCATGGGTAATTTCACACCTGTCCTCAGCCGTACTGACAAAGGGGCTCTCTGGGAGAATTTCATCGTCAGCGAATTCATGAAAGCCAATATTTCTCTCTCCCGGCGTCAGAATATGTATTTCTGGCGCACCTATGCCGGCAGCGAAGTGGATCTCGTCATTCAAAAAGACGACACCCTGGAAGCCCTGGAAGTGAAATGGAATGCAGGAGAAGGTATCCGCAGTCGCGGCGCGTTCGCGGATAGATATGGCGCAGAGGTAAAGATCATCGACAGGAACAATTGGATGGAATACTTGATGGTGTCACCTCCATGAAGATCGCGATCATCGCAGACATGATAGAGAAATGATGAGTGATGACATGCCAGCCAAATAAAGAAAGACTCTTGCGATCAAAGGCAAAAAGAAAAACTGTACTTGATAATCAGTAATACTCACGAGTATAATACTCACGAGTATAGTTAATTCTTTCGGATCGGGGTGGGGCTATGGGATTCATCAACCGGACGGTCGAGCTGGACCGGCTGCAGAGGCTCTGGGATAGCGGAACCGCACAGCTGGCGGTGGTATACGGCAAACGACGGGTCGGCAAAACCGAGCTCATCCGGCAGTTCCTCCTGAAGAACAGCGGTATCTACTATCTCGCTGACAAGAGGACGCACCACGAGCAGCTGCTCGAATTCGGGCGGGTGGTGGGTGACTTTTTTGATGACCTCATCGTCCGGCAAAATGGTTTCATTGACTGGCTGCAGGCGTTCCAGTATCTGGAGCAGCGATCGCATGACCGGCAGTTCATCGTCGCCATCGATGAGTACCCGTACCTCGTGGAAAGTGCCCGGGAGACGAGCAGCCTGTTCCAGAAGGGGTGGGACCAGTACTTGAAGCAGAGCCGGGTCTGCCTGATCCTCTGCGGCTCCAGCATCGCCATGATGGAGTCCGAGATGAGCTCCAGGGCACCGCTCTACGGCCGGATGACGGCACGGTTCCTGGTCGAACCCATGGATGTGTACAGCAGTCAGGACTTCTTTCCGAAACGGCAATTCGCTGACTTCCTCACCTACTATGCGATCACCGGCGGGATGCCGGCCTATCTGCAGGCTTTTTCGGGGTTTGAGAACGTCGAAGAGGCGGCCACTGCTTTGTGTCTGGACAAGAACGGTCTGTATGCCAATGAAGTGAACATGATGCTGCGGCAGGAACTCCGAACGCCCAACACCTATTTCGCCATCCTGAAAGCCATAGCCGGCGGCAAGACGAGGATCAGCGAGATCGCCAATGACGGCGGTTTCACGGTCACGCTGGTGAGTAAATACTTGAGAACGCTGGAGGGACTGCAGTTCGTCGAACGAGAGGTGCCGGTCACCGAGGACAAGCCGCACAAGTCCAAAAAAGGGATCTTTGTCCTGCGGGAGAATTTCGTCCGCTTCTGGTTCCAGTATATCTATGCCTTTTCCAGCGACCTCGCTATCGGCAATTTCAGGCAGGTCCAGAAGAAATTTCGGGCCGAAAGCCATTTCCTGGAGTCGATCGCCTACGAACAGATATCCCGGCGGACTATGTGGGACCTGTCGGACCGGTTATTCTCCTTTGAAAAGGCGGGCAGATATTGGGACAGCGACATCGAGATCGACGGAGTAGGGTACAACGCCCACGAACGGAAGATCGCCTTCATGGAAGCGAAATGGTCGGATAAAAAAATGGGTCCCACGATACTGAACAAGCTCAGGATGAAGGCGGCACGGGTGGCCTGGATGAGGGACAAACGGGAAGAATACTTTGTCCTGTTCAGCAAAGCAGGGTTTGAGTCGGAGTTGGTCAGCATTGCCAGTGAAGACCCTCATGTTGTTTTGGTGCAGCAAGTGACGGTGATGGGCAGGTAGGTTTTTCCCCCTTTGAAAAAGGGGGATCAAGGGGGATTTGAAATTTCGAAACAGCTTGTATGCCAGGTATCAGTGCCCGAAGGGCAGAGAATTGACCTCACCCCCGCTTTAAGCGAGGCTCGCCTTTGAAGGCGGCTGCCCTCTCCTACTAGGAGAGGGGAATAATCTGTCATCCCTGCGAAGGCAGCCGTCCTTGACGAGCCTCGCCGGCTGCGGGGGATCTACTGACTACCTGGAACCCTAGGAGATTCCTGCCTTCGCAGGAATGACAGCTTAATAGAAGTGTCCTACCCATGAAGATCGCGATCATCGCAGACCCTATAGACGAGCAGTATGCCGGGATCCATGTGTATGCCCGGGAATTCATACAGGCGCTGGAGCGGAATAACCAGGGGCATGAGATCGTGTATGTGCATATGCGGCCAAATCCATTCTTTGACGGGATGAAGGAACTGATAATTCCACTTCGGCGGTCGGTACCGGGTTGGTCTACGATACGGAAATTTTTCATCATGCCGTGGCTGTTCCGCAAAGAAAAATTCGATATCGTCCACGATCTGTCGCATATAGCACCGTTCACCTTCTGGGGAGGACCCTATAAGCGGGTCATCACCATCCACGACCTCACTCCGATTTTGTACCCCGAGTGGCACATCGTGGCCAGCCGGTTCGTGCACAAGATCATTTTCCCTTTTATCTTTCGCCGCGCTGACCTGGTGATCTGTGATTCTGAGCATACGAAAGAGGATGTCAATGCGAAGTATGATGTACGAGGTAGGATAGAGGCTGTCCTACTGGCGGCCCGGTCTGAAGTGAAGCAGGTGGACAGAGTGCAGGCGGCTGAACAACTGAGGGAGAAGTACTCGATCGAGGGTGACTTCCTCCTCTATGTCGGCACTCTGGAGCCGCGCAAGAATCTTGGCTTGATCATCGACGTCTACGAGCAGCTCCGTCAGCGCGGTTCGTTCGTAGGCAAACTGGTCCTGGTCGGCAAGACCGGCTGGTTCCAAAAAGAGTTCCATGAACGGCTGGAGCAGATGGACCCGGCGGTCCGCGCAGGGATCATCCTGACCGGCTATGTGCCGGATGAGGACCTGTCCCTGTTCTATTCGGCTGCGCAGCTATTCCTCTACCCCTCGTTCTACGAGGGGTTCGGGCTGCCTCCGCTGGAAGCCATGACCTGCGGATGCCCGGTTCTGGTCGCCGAGAATTCTTCGCTTCCGGAAGTAGTGGGCGAGGGCGGTCTCCTGCTGCTCACCATCAGCCGCCCCAGATGGGTCGAGGCGGTGGAGCGGGTTTTGTCCGACCGTACCTTCCGTGCTAAACTATCCGAGTCCGCTTTGCGGGTAAGCAAGGGGTTCAGCTGGGACCGGCATGTGCAGAGTGTGGTGGGGATGTATGAAGAGATCGGTGTCATTCCCGTGAAAACGGGAATCTAGAAATAATAAAAGAAAAATTCCACTCTTTCCTTTTTTCTGTTTTTTCTGGATCCCCGGGTCACGCCCGAGGATGACAGACCAACCATTCAAACAATAGGCAAGACCGTTCATGACGACCAAGAATCAGCATAACTACATGGAACTCATCCTGCGTCTGGCCTGGACCGACTTCAAGCTGCGGTATCAGGGTTCGGTGCTGGGTTTTCTGTGGTCGCTCTTGAAACCGCTGCTTCAGTTCGTCGTGCTGTATGTCGTATTTTCGATCTTCATGCGGATGGCAGTTCCCAACTATCAGCTGTACCTGCTGCTGGGGATCATGATCTGGAATTATTTTTCCGAGGGTACCAATTCCGGGCTGTACTCGCTTGCGAGCAAATCCAATATTATCAAAAAAGTCTACTTCCCCCGCATCATCGTGGTCCTGGCCTCCAGTCTGCACACACTCCTCACCCTGTTCCTGAATTTGCTCGTGTTCTTTTTTTTCTTCATCCTGTCCGGCAAGGCATTTCCCTGGACCGGTTTTCTGCTCGTCGTCGACCTCGTGGTGCTGTATATCCTGGTGCTTGGCATCTCGCTCATCCTGAGCGTGACCTTTCTCAAATTCCGCGATATCAATCAGATCTGGGAAGTGTTCCTCATGTCCGCGTTCTATCTGTCCCCCATCATCTATCCTCTTGAGTTCATCCCCGAGCAATACCGTCTCATTCTGTTTCTCAACCCTCTGACCGGACTTATTCAGTACGCCCGGTTACTTGTTCTCGAAGGACAGCTGCCTTCGCTGGGCGGAGCTGCGTATGTCAGCGGGACGTCAGTTGGTTTACTGTTGCTTGGATTTTTCCTGTTCGGTAAATTTTCGCATAAGGCAGCGGAAGAATTGTAGGGAAATGCGGTCATTGATGATATGTTTAGAAAAATGCAATGATCAACTGGCAGCAATTTGGATTCAGGAGTTCTGCTCTGAGACGATGATAGAGTGTAGGGCAAATGGTTTAACATAACTGGACAAATCACCCGAT
Source organism: Candidatus Wirthbacteria bacterium CG2_30_54_11 (assembly GCA_001873755.1). Taxonomy (GTDB): domain Bacteria; phylum Patescibacteriota; class CG2-30-54-11; order CG2-30-54-11; family CG2-30-54-11; genus CG2-30-54-11. Next base: position 6,821 of record MNZT01000070.1, read on the forward strand.
TTGGATTAATCTGGTGATTGTAATCACCTAATTTGGCATAAAAAATGATAGAACGGATCATCGAAAAGCAGATCAACGATGGGCTGGGAAGCGGAAAAGTTGTTATTATCTATGGGCCGCGGCAGGTGGGGAAGACCACTCTGGTCAAACAATTGATCGCGAAGAGCACCTCCGGCGGAAAGTATTTCAACTGCGATGAACCGGATATCAGAGCTCTGTTTTCGGATCAGACTTCTACGGCTATGCGTGCGGCTATAGGAGAGCATAACCTGATCGTCCTGGATGAGGCACAGCGCGTACGCAATATCGGATTGGCACTCAAACTGCTCATTGATACGTATCCTGAGCTGCGTATCATGGCGACAGGTTCGTCCGCTTTTGAGCTGGCAGACCGGATTACAGAGCCACTGACAGGTCGCAACCTGGTCTGCCAGCTATTTCCATTGTCCGAACAGGAATTGATGGTTACGTGTGACCCCGTGGAGATGCGGAGGACGCTGGAATCACGCATACTGTATGGTACGTACCCTGACATAGTCCTCGCTGAGGGGAATTTGTCCAAAGGGAAACGTATCAAACGTATAGCTTCGGATTATCTGTTCAAAGACATCCTCAATTTAGAGCAGATTAAAAAATCATCATCGCTAGAAAAGCTGCTGCAGGCTCTGGCTCTGCAGATAGGCAGCGAGGTCAGCATGAATGAGCTCGCGACTCTGGTCGGGCTGGACAAGGTAACTGTGGCTCGCTACATCGAGGTTCTGGAAAAGGCGTTCATCATTTTTCGCTTGCCGCCCTTCAGCCGCAATCTGCGGAAGGAGCTGGCCAAGCTCAACAAGATTTATTTCTTTGATCTGGGTATCCGTAATAGTCTGATCAATAATTTCAACCCTTTGGCTGTACGTGCTGATGCCGGGGTCATGTGGGAGAACTATGTCATAGCAGAGCGGATGAAATTCAATGTGAACAGCGAGCGAATGGTGAATTCATATTTCTGGCGAACGTATGACCAACAGGAGATCGACCTGGTCGAAGATGGAGGAGGTGTCATCTCAGGATTTGAGATCAAGTCGAAGTCAAAGAAATACCAGCCTCCCGCGGCATTCCTGCAGGCGTATCCGGGAAGCGAAGTGAAATTGATCACACCAGATAATTATGGGGATTATGTAGGGGCACGGAAGGGTGGGGACAAATAGGCGGTCTCGTTACCCAGTATTCCAGTAGATCCCTGCCGGAGTTTACCCTGAGCCTATTGAAGGGCAGGGATGACAGACTTTGACACCATTATTCTAATTGAATGCCTATGAACGCTATCTCGGTCTCCCACATCTCCAAGTCCTTCATCATCCCTCATGAAAAGCGGGACACACTGCGTGAATGGGTGGCGTCCGGGTTCAAACCGCGCAAGAAAGATGTCCTGCACGCCATCGATGATGTCAGTTTCACAGTCGGGCAGGGCGAGTCATTTGGCATCATCGGCCGCAACGGCAGTGGGAAATCAACCTTGCTGAAGGTGCTGGCGGGGATCTATCCGGTGGACAGCGGCAAAGTGGTCACCAATGGCAAGATCTCGCCCTTCCTGGAGCTCGGGGTCGGGTTCAACTACGACCTGAGCGCCCGGGATAATGTCTACCTGAACGGAACGGTTCTGGGCCTCAGCAAGGCAGAGATCGATGACCAGTTCGACGAGATCATCCGGTTCTCTGAGCTCGAGCAGTTCGTGGACCAGAAGCTGAAAAACTTCTCCTCCGGCATGCAGGTCCGGCTGGCATTCTCGGTCGCCATCAAGGCGAATGCTGATATCTATCTCATGGATGAGGTGCTGGCGGTCGGGGACATGGCGTTCCAGCAGAAGTGCTTTGAGGTGTTCAGACAGTTCAGACGAGACGGCAAGATCCTGATTTTCGTCAGCCATGACCTCGCGAGCGTCCGTCAGTTCTGTGACCGGTCTTTGTATCTGAAGGGGGGCAAGGCTGTTCTGGTCGGCAGGACCGATGAGGTGCTCGACCGGTATGTGTACGAGGACCAGAAGGCTGGCGCTCCTGTCGAAGTGTCGGCTGAGCAGAGCCCGGTTGCGGTGCCGGGAAAGAGAACAGAGCAAAAAACACCTGTAGTGGTAAAAAAAGTACGCATTCTGGATAAACAACTGAAGCCAGCCCAGCGTATAGCGACAAATGATGCGATGGGGATCGAGATCGAATTGGAAGCACAGGAGCCACTTGCGGATATCGTGGTGGGGATGATGTTAAAGGATTCTGAGGGAAAACCAATCTTCGGGACCAACACGGAGATCCTGGGTTATGATCTGGATCTGGACCCCGGTCTGTTTACCTGTCGATTTATCATTGAGGTGATGCCTATCAGACAGGGTCCGATCCAGGTGACCGTTGCTGTGCATAAACGCAGCAGTACGGAGCACTTTGACTGGAAGGATGAAGCAGCACGATTTGACATCGTCGCTAAGCAGAAAAATGTCGGTTTCGTCCAGATCCCTGTGAGTTTTTCTGGAATTTTGAACTAAAGAAGAGGCTCATGCCATGAAACCGATGATCGATATCACCGTCGAGGAGATCCTGCAAAGGCTGGACAGTTACCATATTTCACAGCAGCCGCTGAAAGATATGACTCAGATGTCGGCCGGACCGGTCGGGTCGCTGGTGGATGAGATCAGGCAACTCCAGTCGTTCGAAGAGCTGAATTCCCGATATAATGTTCCTCCCTCTCATCGTCCCGGCGTGATGAAGAAAGTAGCGAACCTGGTCCTCGGCAAGCTTTTGTTCGCGGTTCGGATATTCATCAGCGGGATCGTCAATTCTCAGGAGATTTTCAATCAAAAGACGAGGAAAGTACTGTCGCTGCTTGATCAGAAGATCGATACCAACAATTCCCAGTCGATCGTAGATGTGAGAGGGATGAAGCATGATATAGAAGTAGTCAGAAAAGAAACCCGGTATGTATCGAAAGAATTGGAGCAGTTGCAAATAACGCAATCTGAGTTCATGGAACGGGATTCATCGCCGTTGAATTATCTGGAATTTGAGAACCGGTTCCGTGGCCAGGAAACGACGCTGTATGAAGATCAGAAACGTTATCTGCCCTATCTCACCGGCAGCACGCAGGTCCTCGATATCGGATGTGGTCGGGGTGAACTGCTCAAGCTTCTCAGAGAAAATGGTATCGGGGTAAAGGGGATCGATATCGACCGGGATATGATCGAGTACTGTCAGAAGGATGGATTGGATGTCGAGCTCGTCGATGCCAACACATATCTGGAAAAAGTGAAGAACTCCAGTCTGGACGGGATCATCGCTTTGCAGGTGGTCGAGCATCTCCACAACAAATATCTGATCGAATTTATCCGTCTCGCGTATCAGAAATTGAAAAAAGGCGGATGCATCATCCTCGAGACACCCAATCCACAGAATCTCGGGGTGTTCGTGAACTCTTTTTATCTCGATCTCTCGCACCAGAAGCCTGTCCATCCGAAGACGCTGGGATTTATCCTCGAGACCGAGGGATTCAGTTCTATAGAGACGAACTACTATTCTCTGGCCCCGTCTGACACCATGCTCAAGCATGTACCTGGCGGCACTGCCGGAAGTGAACTACTGAACCAGAATGTCGACAAGTTGAACAATGTCCTGTTCGGATATCAGGATTATGCCATCATCGCGAGGAAGTGATGAATCGGAAAAATATCCTGGTATGTAATGTACAGGTACCGTTCGTTCGCGGAGGGGCTGAGATCCTCATAGACGAACTCTGCAGCCATATCAAACAGCGCGGTCACAATGCCGAGGTGATCTCCATCCCTTTTTTCTGGGAACCGAGGACGGAACTGCTCAGGTCAGCCCTGGTCTGGAGACTCCTCGATCTGACGAAGTACTGTTATCAGCTGATCGACCTCGTCATCGCGACCAAATATCCGTCCTACTGCATCAACCACCCGAACAAGGTCACCTGGCTTTTTCATCAGCACCGAGACATCTATGATCTCTGGGATCGGGGGAGATCATCGTTTGATCCGGACAATGCGCAGGATATCCTGATACGTGAAGAGATCATGGCTCTGGATGATGAATGCATCGGCGGATCAAAAGCGGTCTATACAATCGCGAAGAATGTCAGTGCGCGATTGAAGAAATACAATGATATCGACAGCAAACCGCTCTATACCCCATCGAGACTGTTTCCGGTCCTGCGCAGCAGCGACTATGGCGATTTCCTCTTCACGGTGAGCAGGCTGGAGGTCAACAAGCGGATCGATCTGATCATCAGTGCCTATGCCCGGTCATCCAGGAAGTACAAACTGGTGATCGCAGGCAGAGGCCCCCAGGAGGACAATCTCCGGGCATTGGCCCGGGGTCTGCAGGTAGATGACCGCATCGTCTTTGCCGGATACATCGATGATGAGCAGCTCATTGACTACTATGCCACTTGCCGCGCTGTGGTCTTCGTGCCGGATGATGAGGATTATGGGTACGTGACACTGGAAGCCATGAAAAGCAGGAGACCGGTCCTGACCATGGCTGATTCCGGAGGAGTGCTGGAATTTGTCCGGGACGGAGAAAATGGCATGATCGCTTCGGATGAAGACGCCCTTTCTCGATCTATGACCGAAGTCATGGCCATGCCGGGAGATAAGTTAAAAAAACTCGGTGCAGCTGCCGAGCAGACGGTAGCGGATATCAGCTGGGACCTGGTACTGGATAATCTATTAGGTGTGATCGCATAAATGAAGATCGGGATCATAGGACCCAGGCCAGTACCATACATGCAGGGAGGGACAGAAAATCTGCTCGAAGGGTGGGTGAGCTATATCAATGATCAGACGCAGGATCAGGCAGAGCTCGTCAGACTGGACAGTCTGGAACACAGCTTCTGGGATTTGATCGAGACGTATAAGCGTTTTTTTGAGCTCGACATGAGCAGGTTCGATCTGGTGATCAGTACCAAGTATCCTGCCTGGATGATCGGTCATCGCACTCATATCTGCTATCTGCAGCATTGCCTGCGTGGCCTGTATGACACCTATCATTTCCTCAACCTGCCCGAACATTTGCCGGAATTCCCTGACGAGATGAAGACACTCATGTCCCGGCTCCGCTCTGCGGATTTCAGCAGATCAGGATTCCTGAAGGCATATCAGCTGTTGGTCGCATCCAGAGATACGATCCATACACTCGGCTGGGATAGTTTTCCGGGTGTGTTGATCCGGGAGATCGTGCATTATTTTGACCGGTGTGGCCTTCAGGGGGTCCAACAGTTCTATTGTATCTCCGATACGGTCCGGCAGAGGACCGAGTACTTCCCGCAGGGTATCGTGCCTGCGGTCATTCATCACCCGACTTCGCATGTGGGTTTCATGCAGGGTGATTTCAAACACATCTTCACGGTTTCCCGGCTCGACCATGCCAAGCGGGTCGACAGGATCATCAGGGCATACCGCCAGGTCAAGAGTGAGCTGCCACTCCTCATCGCCGGTACCGGGCCGCATGAACAGGAGCTGAAGGAACTGGCGGCGGGTGACAGCCGGATCCGGTTCCTTGGGTTTGTGGATGATCAGCAGCTGCTGGAGCTCTATCGCGACAGTCTGTGCGTTATTTTCACTCCCTATGACGAGGATTATGGACTGGTCACGATCGAAGCGATGCAGAGCGGGAAGCCGGTCATCACGCTTTCGGATTCCGGCGGCGTCAAAGAGTTCGTCACTGATGGAGAGACGGGCTATATCGTCGATGACGAACGAGGGCTTGCTTCCCGAATTGATCATCTTGCGTCGCATTCTGAGATCGCGAGGTCTATGGGGCAGCAAGCTCTGGAGCGGGTCAAGAATATCAGCTGGAAATATCTGACAGAGACTCTGATCGGCGGAATACAGAAACGCAAAAAGATCGTGGTGTGTTCTACGTTTTCCTGCTATCCGCCTCAGGGCGGCGGTCAGGTACGGATCTACAATATTTATAAACGACTGGCGAAGGATTTTGATGTCACGATCCTCGTCCTCTCCGGTATTGACAGTGTGTATGAGGAGCGTGTTCTGGATAACGGCTTGAGGGAGATCACCATTCCCCAATCACAGGAGCATGCGGAGAAGCAGTGGGAGCTCGAGCGGGAGTTGAAATGTGGTCTCTATGATGTGGCGATGATCCGGTATGCGAAGTTTTCCACCCGGTATGCTGATGCTTTGGATCGGGAGGCAGCTTTGTCTGATCTGGTGATCTTTTCCCATCCATACCTGTTCCCTGTGTACCATGGCACGACGCCGTGCATCTACGAGGCGCATAACATCGAATACACCCTGAAGCAGGGGATGATCCCGGACGGCAAAAAGGCAAAGGTACTCCTGCAGGAACTGTATGAAGTGGAGAAGCAAGTATGCCTGCAAAGTGCCGTAATACTGGCGACATCAGAAGAAGAACGGCAAGGCTTGATCGATCTCTATGAAATACAGGAGACCAAATTCCATATCGTGCCTAATGGTGTCGATACTGATACCATCCGATATGTATCTCCTGAAGAACGAAAAAAGAACAAAAAGAAGATAGGTGTGGATCAGAATGTACCTGTCTCGGTTTTTCTGGGTAGTTGGCACGAACCAAATCTGGAGGCTTTTGAATTCATCATCGGTTTGGCACAGCAGACCCCGGAGCATCTCTATTTTGTCATCGGATCAGTTTGCGATTGTTACAAACAGAAATGCCACGACTTCAGTTGTCTGCCGCCGAACATCAAGTGTTTCGGGTTTTTGGATGACGAGGTGAAGAACGAGCTGATGAATTGCTGCGATATCGGCTTGAATCCCATGTTCAGCGGAGCCGGGACCAATCTGAAGATCTTGGAATACCTGGCACGAGGGATGACCGTGGTGAGTACGGAATTTGGTGCACGGGGTCTCGATCAGTCCAGCTTTCCTTCTCTACATATTGCTGATCAGGAACATTTTATTGAGACTATTCACGACGTCACGCGTAGCATAGACTCTCGTCCTCAGAAACAGGTCAGTTCTGCTATAGCGCAGAAGTACAGCTGGGGTAGCATCTCTAGCAGGATGAAAGGGTTGGTGAACGTGTCAAATCATGTAAAAATGTCACCATAGGGGCGGGTAGAAATTTCTTACGCTGCACCTTTCCGTTGCGTTAATGAAACAAGTTTCGCCAGTTTGTCATCGATTCTTCTTTTAAGCTCAAATGGATTCAGTTCGTCGTAGATAGCCTTGAGTTTCCTCTTGTTAGCAGGGTCAACGTCGTCTCTTTCCAAAATGCGGCGATACGGCGTTTTTGGCTTGTCAT
>MNZT01000001.1 GCA_001873755.1 Candidatus Wirthbacteria bacterium CG2_30_54_11
CTGGACTAAACCGTGATAACGATATCCTGAACGGTCGAAAACGATTTCTTTCACACCTTTGCTTACGGCCAGCACTCCAACCATGTATCCCACTTTGTACGCTTTTTTTCTACCGGGCGTCATATCTTTCATGGCTTCGTCAGCGGAAGTCAGTTCTTTGAGCTGCTCTTTGGTGAGGGCCTCAAGCATGGCATCGGTAAAGGTGACCACGGTCTGCTGTTTGGCATCGTCAATCAACTGCGCATAGATATGAGCGTTGCTCTTGTGAACGGCAAGACGAGGTCTCGAAAGTGAAATTTCGAGCTTGGTCTTGGTACGGTGTTTGCGTCTTTCAAAACGCTCTTGCTTGGTAATAGCTGCCATGACTCATCGATTATAAGAATTAAGTTGTGCCTTTTTTGCCGGCTTTTCTCAGAATGACTTCGCCCCGGTATTTGATACCTTTTCCCTTGTAGGGCTCGGGTTTGCGGGTCGCTCTGATCTCTGCTGCTATCTGACCTACTACCTGTTTGTCGATGCCCGTGATAGTGATGCTCGTTTCGGCCTCCACCTGGAAGGTCGTATGCGCAGGGGCGGTCTTCACGATCTGATGGGAATAGCCTACGTTGAGGGTCAGCTTGTCGCCCTGGGCCTGAGTGCGGTAACCGACGCCGACCATGTCCAGGGTTTTGCTGAAACCCTGATCCACACCCTGTATCATGTTGGCGATCAACGTGCGGGCAAGCCCATGCATGGCCCGGGCGCGTCTGCTGTCACTCTTGCGTTCTACGGTGATCGTCTGCCCTTCCATCTTGACATTCAATTCCGGGAAAAGAGAACGGGTCAGGGTCCCCAGTTTCCCTTTCACCGCGATCTGATCTCTATCGAGAGTGACTTCGACCTGCGGAGGAATGGTTATCGGTTGTCTTCCAATACGTGACATAGTAGTGATCTAGCCATTAAAGAGATAAACGGTTTACCAGATGGTGCAGATGAGCTCTCCGCCGGTCTTGTTCTGAATAGCCTGGAACGTGGACATCACACCGGATGAGGTCGAAATGATGGTGAGATGATTCCTTTTGCGATAGTGTTTCAGCTCATCAACTGCAACGTACGAACGCTGTCCGGGTTTGCTGATACGGTCGAGCCCGTTGATGACCGGCCGTTTGCCGTCCATAGCCAGAGAGATGGTAACGGTATGTTTCTTGTCCTGTTCGGTGATCTCGTAGGAACTGACAAAACCATGTTCCTTGAGCAGGCGCACTACATCAAGTTTCAGTTTGGAAGCAGGAAAAGAAATGGAGGTCTTCTTCCTTTGGGCACCATTTCTGATGCGGGTGAGCATGTCTGCTATGGGATCGGTATGAGCCATGGTTACGATACCTTCATTTAATAACTACCAGCTGGCTTTCGTAACGCCAGGGATTAAACCTTCTGATGCACGTTCCCGAAAACATATGCGGCACATGCCGAATTTTCTGATATATCCACGCGGTCTTCCGCACAGATGGCAGCGGTGATAGCTTCGCACAGGGAAAGCCGGTTTTTTACTGGCACGGGCGATCATACTTTTCTTAGCCATGAGCTGGATCTCTCAGTAGATAAACTAATCGCGGAAAGGCATACCAAGTTCTTTGAGCAGTGCTTTTGCTTCCTTGTCCGAATTGGCTGAGGTCACCACGGTGACTTCCAATCCCCGGACTTTATCAATGGTTTCATACTGGATCTCGGGAAATACGATCTGTTCTTTGATACCGAGATTATAATTCCCATGGCCGTCAAATGAATCGCCGCTCACTCCGCGAAAATCTCTGACGCGGGGAAGCGCAATATGTACCAGGCGTTCGAAAAATGCATACATTCTGTCGCCGCGCAGAGTTACCTTTAGCCCGATCTTCATCCCGGTACGCAGCTTGAAAGTGGCGATCGATTTCTTGGCTTTCGTCGAAATCGCTTTCTGACCGGTGATGGTATCCAGATCACCCATAGCCCGATCCAGACTGTTCGGGGTCAGGACGGCCTCTCCCATCGCGATACTGACCACAATCTTCTTCATGCGTGGTACGGCATGAAGATTTGTGTACCCGAGCTGCTCTTTGAGCCGGGGTGCTATCTCTTTTGTATACTGTTCCTGTAATCTCGTTGCCATACCTGGATGCGTCTATTAAAAAATTAGGAATTTAATCGATCAGCTGGTCGCACTTTTTGCAGTAGCGGACTTTGGCAGTACCCTCGGAGACTTTGAATCCCACTCTGGTCGCATGATCGCATTTGGGACAGACGAACTGTACCTTTTCCACCGAGATGGGCATGGTCTTATCAATGATCTGGCCTGGCTGCTGAGCACTTTTGGGTTTCTGGTGCTTCTTTACCATGTTCAAACCTTCGACGATGATCATCCGCTCTGAAGGTTTGACCTGGAGGACTTTGCCCCTTCTGGTCCTGTCTTTTCCGGTTGAGATCTGTACGGTGTCACCTTTACGAATCGTATTCATGGTTAGAGGACCTCGGGTGCTAACGAAACGATCTTCATGAAATTATTTCCCCTCAATTCCCGGGCCACCGGTCCAAAAACACGGGTGCCGACAGGCATCTGGTCCTTCGTGATGAGGACAGCGGCATTTTCATCAAATTTGATGACCGAGCCGTCAGACCTCTTGTGTTCCTGGGAAGTCCGTACGATAACTGCCCGGACGACCTGCTTCTGCTTGACCGTACCATGGGGGGCAGCCTGTTTGACCGAGGCGATGATGACATCGCCTAAAGAGGCATAGCGCCTTTTGGAACCACCCAGTACCCTGATGCATTGGATGAGCTTGGCGCCGCTGTTATCGGCTACATTGACGTGTGATTCTACTTGGATCATGGGTGTGAAATCTTAGGTGGTTAAATAGTCTTTTTGGCTGCAATGACCTGGGTGACGATCCAGGATTTTTCTTTGCTTATGGGGCGGCACTGCGAGATCTCTACAAAATCGCCCAGCTTGCAGCGGTTTTTTTCGTCATGAGCCTTGAAGCGTTTGCTATGCTTCATGGTTTTTCTGTAAATAGGATGCTGAAGCTTCCGGTCGATCTGCACGATGATGGTTTTGTCCATCTTGGTGCTGACGACAGTCCCTTCTTTGGTGATGCTGGAAATGGTGATCGGTTTTTGAGCCATGATCTCGGATGATTAATAGATGGAGTTATTGCTGCTCTTTGAGGAGGGTCTGGATCTGGGCGATGAGCTTCCGTTTCTTGGGGATGTCGGTATGCGCTTTCAGTTTACGTATGGCCTGCTGAAAGGTGACTTCAACATATTCTTTCTTGGTCTGCTTCAAAAGTTCCTGAAGCTCCACCTGGTTTTTCTGACGTAATTCCTTGGCCTTCATGATGCTCTACCTTCAGATTTAATAGGCTTCTACGAACCGGGTCGCAATTGGCATCTTTGCCGAGGTCAATCTAAATGCGTCTTGTGCTTCTTCCTTGGTCACTCCGTCGATCTCAAACAGTATCATGCCTTTCTTGACCACTGCTACCCAGAATTCAGGTGATCCTTTACCGGAACCCATGCGGACTTCGGGAGGTTTCTTGGTAACCGGTTTGTGGGGGAAGATTCGGATCCAGGTCTTGCCGCCCCGTTTGGTGGCTCGAGCGATGGTACGACGACCCGATTCGATCTGCCGGGCAGTAATCCAGCAGTTTTCCATGGCCTGCAGACCAAAACTGCCAAAAGCGATCGAATTACCGCGGGTGGCTGTCCCTCTGTTCTTCCCTCTGAATTCTTTGCGATGTTTGACTTTTCGAGGCATAAGCATAATTAGGTACCCTTACAACTGAACAGAATTTGTCTTCTGGCCTTTATAAACCCAAACTTTGATACCGATGCAGCCATAGGTGGTGTGTGAGGCAACGCGGGCAAAATTGATATCTGAGCGAAGAGTATGGAGAGGAATTGCTCCCTCACGCGCCCATTCACTGCGGGCGATCTCAGCCCCGTTCAAACGACCGGAAAGGCGAACCTTTACCCCTTTGGCGCCGGCCTGCATGCTTTTATCGATCGCCTGCTTCATGGCGCGGCGGTAATTGATGCGTTTTTCGATTTGACGGGCAATGCTGTCTCCGATGACTCGGGCGCACAGATCCGGATGATCAACTTCTTTGATGTCAACTTTGACCTTGGCACCGGTTTTCAGACGCAGTTCGTCATTCAAGGCTTCGATACCTGCTCCTCCCTTACCGATCACGAGACCGGGGCGGGCAACGGTGATGACGAAATGGATCATATTGGCTGAGCGTTCGATCTCGATCGTATCGATACCGGTGGCGGCAAGTTTTTTCTCCAGGTGGTCTCTGAGCTTCAGATCTTCCAGAAGATACTTCTGGTAGTTCTTTTCGGCGAACCACTTTGATTTCCAGGTCTGATTGATCCCCAGTCTGAGAGAGTTGGGATTAACTTTGTTACCCATGGTGAATCCTGATGTTATAGTTTCTTATCTGAAACAGTGATCATGAGATGCGTGGCGCGTTTGTGTATCCTGTCTGCCTGGCCATGGGACCGGGGCTGCATCCTCTTGGACATCGGGGCGCAGTTGGCTGCAATGGCACTGACATAGAGATCTTCAGCCTTGAGATTGTGGTTGTGCGTGGCATTATGCATTGCGGATTTCAGGGTCTTTGCGATCGGTTTGGCAGCTGCCTTGTCCATAAATTTCAGCATAGCGAGGCTTTCCATCGCTTTTTTGCCGCGAATGATATCGATGACCAGACGCACCTTGCGGGGGCTCATCTGCAAACTTTTTTGGGATGCGGTAACTTCCATGAGGATCTGCCTTTAAACTGTGATAATCTACTGCTTCATGACCGCGGCTTCGGTCCGGGCCTGGGTGACCGCAGCGGCTTTTTTCTCTGCTGAGGCCTTCTTGCCGCCATGTCCATGGAATTTACGCGTGAGCGAAAATTCGCCGAGCTTGTGCCCGACCATATTCTCGGTGACATAGACCGGGATATGGTCTTTGCCATTATGAACACCGAGGGTATGACCTACCATCTCGGGAAAAATGGCACATGCCCTGGACCAGGTTTTGATGACTGTTTTGTCCTTCTGATTGTTCATCGCTGCCACTTTTTTGACAAGGCGCTGATCGATATAGGGACCTTTTTTCAGAGAACGCGACATGGCGAATCACAAATAATAATTTATTTCTCGTTCTTGTGCTTGATGATGAACCGATCGGTTCTGGCATTGTTGCGGGTCTTGTTGCCCAGGGTCTTTTTGCCCCAGGGAGAATTGGGAGCCGGCATACCGATGGGGCTTCCGCCCTCTCCACCGCCGTGAGGATGCGATCTGGGATTTTGGGCCAGACCACGCACATGAGGTCTCCATCCCATATTGCGGCGGCGTCCTGCCTTGCCGTATTTGACCTTCATGTGATCGTCATTGCCGATCTGTCCTATGGTAGCACGGCATTCGAGAAGGATGAGACGAAGCTCACCGGACGGCATTCTGATCTGGGCATATTTGCCTTCCTTGCCGATCAGCTGTGCGCTTGCGCCGGCGCTCCTGGCCAGTTTGCCGCCCAAGCCGGGAAGCATTTCAATATTGTGCAGGATCGTGCCCATGGGGATATGACGAAGGGGTAGTGAATTGCCCAGCTTGATCTCGGCATTCTTGCCGGAAACGATCTCGTCCCCTACGTTCAAACCCTTGGGAGAGAGGATATACCGTTTCTCACCGTCTTTGTACTGGATCAGGCTGATATAGCAGGAACGGTTCGGATCATATTCAATGGTCGCCACCAGGCCCGTCACGCCCTCTTTGTATCTGGAAAAATCGATCTCACGGTAGAGCTGCTTGTGACCGCCGCCGCGATGGCGTGAGGTAATTTTTCCCTGGTTGTTCCGGCCTGACTGCTTCTTCAGTCCATGGGTCAGGGATTTTTCAGGCGCATTACCCTGGCTGAGAGCGGCCCTAAAATCGGGTTTTCTCACATGCCGGAAGGTCGGCTCTACGGGTTTTAATCTGATGATTGCCATGGTTTAACTCTCGAATAGTTCAATTTTCTGGCCGGTTTTCAAAGTCACTATCGCTTTTTTCCAGGTCTTGGTATGGCCGATACGTTTGCCGTAGCGACGTTCCTTGCCTTTGACGATCATCACATTGATCTTCACCGCATCCACGCTGAAAAACTGTTTCAAAGCGGCTTTGATCACATGCTGATTTGCATCTATATGGACCTCGAAGGTATATTTGCCCATCGAAGATCCGCTCATGGATTTTTCGGTGATGACGGGGCGCACTAGGACGTGAGAAAGATCGAGCTGCATGCTTAAGTACGATTAAGAATTAATCCGCTTTTGTCTCTGAATCCTTTGACTCTTTCGTCTCTTCCTTCTTTGCTTTTTCCGGCTCCGGATACCGGGCGGTAAGCTGTTTGAGGCCCTTCTTCGTGATCACTATCGTCTTATGTGACATGATGGAATGGACATTCAGATTATCAAACCGGTTCACTTCTACCGTGGGGATGTTCTTCAGGGCACGAACGGTCTCGACTGCAGGCTCAGAAAGAAGGATCAGGGATTTGTTCGTCATGGGAAGCTGACCCAACAGCTTGACCGCATCTTTTGTCTTGGAAATCTTGGCATCCAGGTCTTCCAGGACAATGATCGACTGTTCTTTGGCCTTCAGGGAAAAGGCTGAACAGAGAGCAGCCTGACGCATCTTGCGATTTAGTCTGCCCAGACGGGGTTTGTAGGCAGAGGGTCCGAAGATGATGCCTCCTCCGCGCCACTGAGCGGAACGGATGGAACCCTGACGAGCACGTCCGGTCCCCTTCTGCTTCCAGGGTTTACGACCGCCGCCTCGTACGTCCCCTCGCAATTTGGTGTTGGCAGTACGTTTCCGTTGATTGTCCAGATAGACATGGACTGCCTGGGCGATGAGGGGGTAATTGACATCAACATTGAAAATGTGTTCAGGAAGCTTGATCGTCCCTGACTTCTCACCTGCTGCATTGTACAGATCGATTTTCGACATAGGGAACTCGCTTAGTTTTTCGTAGAAGACTTGATTAAAACCACGGAACCGCGACCGCCGGGAACAGAACCGTGAACCAAGATAACGTTATCTTTTAAAAGGATCTTGGCAATCAGGAGATTCTGTACGGTCTTTTTTTCATCACCCATATGGCCGGCCATGCGCTTGCCTTTGATGACACGTCCTGGATAGGCGCTGGCTCCGATAGAACCGGGGGCTCTGTGATGATCGTGCCCATGGCCCATAGGACCTCTCGAGAAGTTATGACGTTTGATGAACCCTGCAAAGCCCTTGCCCTTCGAAGAACCCTGAACGTCAACATGTTCGCCTTCCTGGAAGATATCACAGGTGAGCTGCTGACCGACCGCAAAGGATGCTGCATCGTCCGTACGGATCTCCCTCAGAAGCTTGAAGGATGCGCCCGCTTTGTTTTTCTTGCAGCGGCCGACACCGAGCTGGATGGCATTGTAGGTTTCTTTTGGAGACTGCCTGATGGCAGTCACTTCACAGGGATTGACTTCCAGAGCGGTCACAGCGAGGGCTGATCCCTTTTCGTCAAAGATCTGAGCTACACCGATTTTTTTGGCGAGTATTGCTTTCATGAGTTCGATACACAAAAAATTAAACTCTCTTGTATTCCTGCCGCTGGACTTTGATACAAGCAGGTCATCGTGCACGGATATTGCTTTTGAACGAACGCTCAGATATTACCATAAAACATATCAGGTTTTCAAGATGCTTTACATCTTTATTTCGATGCCGACTCCAGCAGGAAGGGAAAGGTGCATCAGAGCCTCGATCGTCTGCGCCGAGGGATCCAGGATATCGATCAATCTTTTGTGGGTGCGCATCTCGAACTGTTCCCGGCTGTCCTTGTCGACAAAGGGAGAACGCTGCACGGTCCAGCGACTGATCTTGGTCGGAAGCGGGATCGGACCTGCAACGCGGGCACCGGTCCTCTGGGCCGTCTCCACGATCTGAGCTGCGCTCTGATCTATGATCGTATGATCATAGGCTTTGAGCCGGATGCGGATACGCTGCTGTTTGGAATCTTGTTTCTTGGGCATGGGTCTTCTTTATAATAACTATTCGATGATCTTTGAGATGACACCGGCTCCGACGGTATGCCCGCCCTCACGGATCGCGAACCGCACTCCCGATTCCATGGCCACGGGATAGATCAGGGATACTGACATCTTTACGTTGTCACCCGGCATCACCATTTCCACTCCGTCCGGAAGTTTCACATCGCCGGTCACGTCCGTGGTCCGCAGGTAGAACTGGGGTTTGTAGCCGGTGAAGAACGGGCTGTGTCTGCCGCCCTCGTCCTTGGTCAGGATATAGACCTCGGCCTCGAACTTCGTATGCGGGGTCGTCGTACCGGGCTTGGCCAGTACCATCCCTCTTTCCACATCGTCTTTTTCAATGCCTCTGAGCAGAACTCCGATATTGTCACCGGCGCGCCCTTCGTCCAGAAGCTTGCGGAAGGCCTCCACTCCGGTCACTACCGTCTTGCGCGCGGTCTTCTTGTCCTCAAGTCCCACGATCTCGACTTCATCATTGACCTTGACGATTCCTCGGTCCACTCTGCCGGTCACCACGGTGCCGCGACCCTTGATTGAGAACACGTCCTCGATCGACATCAAAAATGGCTTGTCGATCTCGCGCACCGGCTCCGGGATGAAGGTATCCAGGGCTTCCAGCAGTTTGGCAATCGAGCCGGATCCCAGCTCTCCCTCATCTCCGTTCAGTGCCTTCAGCGCGCTGCCGCGTATGATCGGGGTGGTGTCGCCGGGGAATTTGTACTTGTTCAGCAAATCTCTGATCTCGATCTCTACCAGCTCCAGGAGCTCGGGATCGTCGACCAGGTCTACCTTGTTCAGGAAAACCACGATATTGGGTACGTTGACCTGACGGGCCAGCAGTACGTGCTCTCTGGTCTGCGGCATGGGGCCGTCATCGGCTGCCACTACCAGGATAGCTCCGTCCATCTGGGCCGCACCGGTGATCATGTTCTTTACATAGTCAGCATGCCCTGGGCAGTCCACGTGGGCATAGTGCCGGGTATCGCTCTCGTATTCACAATGTGAAATGGCGATCGTGACCGTCTTGTTGGCATCGCGTACCGTACCACCCTTGGTGATCTCGGCGTAGGTCCTCTTCGGTGCCTTGCCGAGTTTGGCCTGTACCGACACGATGGCGGCGGTCAGGGTCGACTTGCCATGGTCAATATGCCCGATCGTCCCTACGTTGATGTGCGTTTTGTTGCGGTTGAATTTTTCCTTATCTGCCATCTGTTCTCCTTTTGGGTAGGTATTATTTTGATTTTCCCTGACGGGAGCTGATAATCTCTTCTGCTACATGGGCGGGCAACTGTTCGTAACGATCAAATTCCATGGTAAAAGAGGCCCGGCCCTGGGTCATGGAACGCAGCTGCGTCGCATAACCGAACATTTCCCGCAGGGGAACACGGGCCTTGATCGCCTGCGCATTGCCTCTCGGTTCGGTACCGAGGACCTGGCCCCGGCGGCTGTTCAGATCGCCGATGACATCACCGAGGAAATCCTCCGGGGTGACAACTTCGAGTTTCATGACTGGTTCCAGAAGACAGGGGCTGGCCTGACGGACAGCTTCTTTCAGGGCCATGGAGGCGGCGATTTTGAAGGCCATTTCAGATGAATCGACATCGTGATAGGAGCCGTCGAACAGGGTGATCTTCACTCCCTCCAGCGGATACCCGGCGATGACGCCTGATACCATGGCTTCCTTGAATCCCTTTTCGCAGGCGGAGATGAATTCTTTGGGAATGACACCGCCAACTACTTTATTTACAAATTCAAAGCCGGTATGCCCTTCGAGCGGTTCAATATTGACCACGACATGGCCGTACTGACCATGACCGCCGGACTGGCGGATGAATTTACCTTCGATCTCTTTGGCCTCGGCCGTGATCGCTTCTTTGAACGCGACCTGAGGCTTGCCAACGTTGCTCTCCACTTTGAATTCACGACGGATGCGGTCGATGATGATATCGAGATGGAGCTCACCCATGCCGGAGATAACGGTCTGGCCAGTTTCCTGGTCGGTTTTGACCCGGAAGGTAGGATCTTCTTCCAGCATTTTGCCCAGGGCAAAACCAAGTTTTTCCTGATCACCCTTAGTCTTGGGTTCCACGGCCATATCGATGACCGGTTCGGGAAATACAATGTTTTCCAGAAGGATAGGTGCTTTTTCATCACAGAGCGTATCTCCGGTCGTGGTCGCTTTGAGACCGACTATACCGCAGATATTGCCTGCCTCGATCTCGGTAATCTCTTCACGGGTATTGGCATGCATCAGTACCAGGCGGCTGACGCGTTCCTTCTGCCCCTTGGCGGAATTATAAATATAGGAACCGGCGGCCAGTTTGCCGGAGTAGACGCGGGCATAAGTCAGACGGCCTACAAAAGGATCAGTAACGATCTTGAAGGCGAGTGCGCTGAAAGGCTGGTCCTC
This sequence comes from Candidatus Wirthbacteria bacterium CG2_30_54_11, assembly GCA_001873755.1. Taxonomy (GTDB): domain Bacteria; phylum Patescibacteriota; class CG2-30-54-11; order CG2-30-54-11; family CG2-30-54-11; genus CG2-30-54-11. Next base: position 10,489 of record MNZT01000001.1, read on the forward strand.
TCCGGTGCTCCTCTTCATCTCTTCGCCGGTTTTGGGATGCGTACCAGAGACAGGAGGCAGATTAAGTGGTGACGGGAGGTAAGCGACAACAGCATCGAGCAAGGGTTGAACCCCCTTGTTGCGAAGCGAGGAACCGTTCAGAACCGGTACCAGCGTATTGGCGATCGTACCCTTGCGGATAGCCGCGCGGATCTCATCCTGGGAAAGTTCAGCTCCGCTCAGATACTTTTCCATGAGGGCATCGTCCTGTTCGGCTGCGGCCTCCAGAAGTTTTTCGTGATATTCTTTGGCTTTCGCTTCCATATCAGCCGGAATTGCTGACTCTTCATGCACCTTACCGAGATCGTCAGTATAGACGGTGGCTTCCATGGTGATGAGGTCCACGAAACCCTTGTAGTTGTCTTCGATACCGATGGGCAACTGAAGAGCAACGGCATTGGCACCGAGGCGCTCTTTGATCATGACGACATCTTTGTAAAAATCCGCACCCATGCGGTCCAGCTTGTTGATAAAACACATGCGAGGAACATGGTATTTGTCAGCCTGGCGCCACACGGTCTCGGACTGCGGTTCGACACCGGATACTCCGTCAAATACCACTACCCCGCCATCCAGGACTCTCAGACTGCGTTCAACCTCTGCCGTGAAGTCCACATGCCCGGGTGTATCGATAATATTGATACGACAATCCTGCCAGAAACATGTCGTGGCGGCGGACGTGATCGTGATGCCACGTTCGCGTTCCTGTTCCATCCAGTCCATCACGGCAGCTCCGTCGTGAACCTCTCCGATCTTATAGGTCTTACCTGTATAAAAAAGGATGCGTTCTGTCGTGGTGGTCTTGCCGGCGTCGATGTGAGCGATGATGCCGATATTCCTGATCTTGTCCAGTGGGTAGTGTTTTGGCATAGGGTGCTCTAATATTTACTATAATGGGCAAGGGCTTTGTTGGCATCGGCCATCTTGTGCGTGTCTTCCTTCTTCTTGACTGCGGTGCCGGTATTATTGAAGGCATCCACAAGCTCTGCGGTGAGCTTGTCTTCCATGGGTACCCCGGTACGGGCGCGGGAATACTGTACCAACCAGCGGAAGGCCAGAGAAAGACGGCGTCCAGGCGCAATCTCGGTCGGGATCTGATAGCTGGCACCACCGATGCGGCGGGATTTGACCTCAACGATCGGGGTGATGTTTGTGAGCACGGTGTCAAAGATCACCATGGGGTCTTTTTTCAGCCGCTCGGCAGCCTTGTCCAGGGCGTTGTACACAATACCCTGGGCAATGTGTTTTTTCCCGTCCACCATGACCCGGTTGATGAGCAGGTTGACTTTATCGTTTTTGAAACGAGGGTCGACCTGGGCTCTTTTCTTGAAATTGCGTTGACGGCGAGGCATAGGATCTACTTATAATAAACTATTAATAAACTATTCTTTTTCCGGTCGTTTGGCACCATATTTGGATCGGCTGCGACCTCTCTTCTGTACACCATCCGCATCCAGAGTGCCGCGGACAATATGGTAACGGACACCCGGGAGATCGCGAACCCTGCCGCCCCTGATCAGTACGATGGAGTGCTCCTGCAGATTGTGCCCGATCCCGGGGATGTAGGCAGTGACTTCCATGCCATTTGAGAGCTTGACGCGGGCGATCTTGCGGAGCGCTGAGTTCGGTTTTTTTGGCGTCATGATCTTGACCTGCGTGCACACTCCCCTTTTCAGGGGACTTTCCATGCTCTTCTGGCGCTGCGAAGCGGTCATGATACGGCTGAGTGCAGGCGTTTTGTCCTTTTTGCGGGGGGACTTGCGAGGTTGACGAATGAGTTGATTAATCGTGGGCATTTAAGGGGACCCCTTTACGTTCAAAACAAGTGAGAATATACCATTTTCAGACGTTTTATGTCAATGACGGATTTGATCAGGTGAGCGCGATGGTCTTCTTCATCATATCCTGACGGGCGTAGGGGCCGGCGGGGATCAATTTGCCGATGATCAGATTTTCCTTTAATCCTACCAGCCGGTCTTCCATACCGTAGATGGCAGCCTTCGTAAGCACGCGAATCGTCTCCTGAAAGGAAGCGGCGGAGAGGAAGCTGCCTGAATTCAAAGCTGCCTTGGTGATGCCCAGGATCACCGGCTCGATGACAGCAGGTTTCTTGTCCCTGGCGATCAGCTCCTGATTGATGCGATCCATCTTGAATCTGTTCACCAGTTCACCGGCCAGGAAATCAGTATCGCCCGATTCCAGGACTTTTACCCTGGACAGCATGCGGCGAACGATCACTTCGATATGTTTGTCGTTGGTAGCTACACCCTGCGAACGATAGATTTTTTGGACTTCTTCCACTAGGTGGCGCTGCACGGCGGCAACTCCGCTGACCTCGAGCAGTTCCTTCAGGTTCAACGATCCTTCGATCAGCTGGGTACCTCGCGTCACAAGCTGGCCGTCCTCTACTTTGAAGCGGGCATTTTTCGGAACCGGATAGCTGAGGATCTTCTTGTCCGAGGCGACAACGGTGATCTTGTCTTTCGCGACCTTTACGACGCCGTCGAATGTCACCTTCAGATTAACTTTTCCGGCATGTTTGGTCAGGGTATCCCCTGCTTTGACTTTTTCCTTGTTTTTTACCTGGACTTCGTCACCTGCTTCCAGCGTGATGACCTCCTGCTCAAAATCCAAAGCGATAATATTGACCTTCCGGAGATTGCCTTCGGTCACGACAGAAACGATGCCGTCGATTCCTGCGATGGGCGACTGCCCTTTGGGCGGACGGGCCTCGAACAGTTCTTCGACGCGGGGGAGACCCTGGGTGATATCAGTACCGCCTGCGACTCCACCGGCGTGGAACGTGCGCATAGTGAGCTGGGTACCCGGTTCGCCGATAGCCTGGGCTGCGATGATGCCGACCGGCTCCCCCATTTTGACGAGACCGCCTTTGGCCAGATCAGTACCGTAGCATCTCTGACAGACGCCGAAGTGAGAACGGCACATCAGGACAGAACGAATCATGATATTTTCAATCTTCGCGCTTATGATCGCGTCAGCCTTCAGCTCATCGATCTCTTCATTGCGGGCGACGATAAGCTCCCCGGTCTTCGGGTCAGCGATGTCCCGTGCCGCGATGCGGCCGACCACCTGTTCCAGAAAAGACTCGTGTACCCCTTCATGCACCGCGACCTTGACATCATAGCCGTCTTCGGTGCCGCAGTCATCTTCATACACAATGACATTCTGGGAAACATCCACCATGCGCCTGGTGAGGTATCCCGAGTCAGCAGTACGCAGAGCAGTATCGGCACGTCCCTTGCGGGCGCCATGGGTCGAGATGAAATACTCCAGCACTGACAGACCTTCGCGGAAATTGGATTTGATCGGAAGGTCGATGATACGGCCGGAAGGATCAGCCATCAGCCCGCGCATACCGGCCATCTGTCTCATCTGCTCGATATTACCGCGGGCTCCTGATGTCATCATCATGGAGAGAGGGCTGTATTTGTCCATGATCTTCATCATGGCGTCGGTCACCTTGTCCGTGGTTTCGATCCACAGGTTGACTGTTTTTTCATATCGTTCCGTGTCGGTGATCAGGCCATCCTGAAAATACTCGTTGATCAATATTGCTTCCTGATCTGCCGTGGCCATGATCTTGACCTTGTCCTTCGGGATATGGACATCAGAGACGGCGATCGTCGCCGCAGACACGGTGGCATACTTGAATCCGAGGTCCTTGATCTGGTCTACAAATTTGGCGGTCGGCTCGATCCCCTGCTCCTTGAAGCATCGTTCGATGAGCTTGCCCAGGATCTTTTTGTTCATCACAGTGTTTTCATATTCGAAACCGACTGGGAGAATACGGCTGAAGATGATACGGCCGGCGGTGGTCTTGATCCGTCCTTCCGGGAATCGGACTTCCACCATGGCATGGAGGTCGAGAGCTTCCAGTTCGGAGGCGAGCACAGCCTCTTCTGGGGATGAGAATCTCAGTCCTTCACCCTTGACCTTTGGAATATCGAGGGTGAGATAGTAGCACCCGAGCAGCATGTCGCGGGTAGGACCCACGGCAGCACGGCCGCTGGCCGGCAGGAGCAGATTACGGGCTGAGAGCATGAGTCTTCGGGCTTCGTCCTTGGCAGGTTCAGAGAGAGGAACATGCACTGCCATCTGGTCACCGTCAAAGTCAGCATTGAAGGCGGTACAGACGAGAGGATGGATCTGAATGGCGTCCCCATCGATGAGCACCGGATAGAAGGCCTGGATACCCAGGCGGTGAAGTGTGGGGGCGCGGTTCAATAGGATAGGGTAGTTTTTAACAATATCTTCCAGCACGTCCCAGACTTCCGGCTGCGTCCGTTCGATCATACGGTTGGCGGACTTGATGGTATGGACAAAGTCACGCTTCAGCAGCTCCCGAAGTATGAACGGGCGGAAGAGCTCCAGGGCCATTTTTTTGGGCAGACCGCACTGATCGAGGCGGAGATTGGCACCGACCACGATGACGGAACGGCCGGAGTAGTCGACACGTTTGCCCAGCAGGTTCTGACGGAAACGTCCCTGTTTGCCCTTCAGGATATCACTGAGCGATTTCAGTTTTCGATTGCGGCGGGAAATGACCTTTTCTCCGTGGGCGCTGTTGTCGATCAGGGCGTCGACCGCTTCCTGCAGCATGCGTTTTTCGTTGCGCATGATGACCTCGGGAGCGCCGAGCTCGATGAGGCGTTTGAGGCGGTTATTGCGATTGATCACTCGGCGGTAGAGGTCGTTCAGGTCAGAGGCGGCAAAACGGCCGCCGTCGAGCTGGACCATGGGGCGAAGATCTGGCGGGATGACTGGCAGAACGCGCAGGATCATCCAGGCAGACTCGTTTTTCGAAGAAAGAATGGCGCGCAGGACACGGAGGCGTTTGACGTATTTTTTCATTTTCTGCTTGGAGCCGGTGCTCTTGATCTTTTTCCTGAGGTCCTTCGTGATGGCATCCAGGTCGAGCAGCTTGACGAGCTTCAAAATAGCCTCAGCACCCATCTGAGCCTCGAAAACGTCTTCGAAGCTGTCTTTCAAAATCTGATAGTTGTTTTCGCTCAGGGTCTGCATCAGCGCGATGGATTCCAGCTTGGCCTTCAGGGCGTTGATGCTTTTGATGAATTCCTGACGCTCCGTATCGATAGCTCGTTTTGAACGCTTCAGATCATGTTCAAAGGTGTCAGTGGTGGCGCTTTTCAGATTTTTTTCGTCCTCAGCTCGCTGATCACCCTCAGATGGAGCAGTCAAAAGATCATGAGCCTGCTCGAGACGGGTGCGTTCGGCAAGAAGTTTCTCATCCATCTCGGCATGATTTTCTGTCAGCTGACGATCGAGGTCTTCAAAAGCCTTCTTGCGGGCATCCTCGTCGACTGAAGTGATGATGTACTGGGCATAGTAGATGACCCTCTCCAGCTTGCGGGGAGTGACGTTCAGGAGCAGAGCGAGATAATTGGGAGTCCCGCGTACAAACCAGACATGAACGACCGGGGCTGCCAGTTCGATGTGGCCCATGCGTTCGCGACGGACGATGGCGCGCGTCACCTCGACGCCGCATTTATCGCAGATGATCCCTTTGTAGCGGACTTTTTTGTACTTGCCGCAGCTGCACTCCCAGTCTTTGACCGGTCCGAAGATCCTTTCGCAGAACAGGCCGCCGCGCTCCGGCTTCTGGGTCCGGTAGTTGATGGTCTCGGGCTTCGTCACTTCCCCGTATGACCACTGACGGATCTGCTCCGGGCTGGCAACTGATATCTTGATAGCGTCGAAATCGGTATGAGTGATCAATCCATGCTCCTTTGCTAATCTAGGCAATATCGTGAGTTAGACAGCCTGGTCCGGGGTATCCGTGTCCGGTGCATCGTCTGCTGCCGTGACTTTTTCCACTTTTTCATCTGCCATTTTGAACTCTTCTCCTACCATGTCGTCATCGACAGAAAAGCGCGGGGCATCTTCTATCTCACCTTCCACTGCACCTTCGGCCGGCGTCATTTCACCGGTAGCGAGGTTTTTGAGTTCGACATTGAGTCCGATACCCTGAAGCTCCTTGACCAGAACTCCGAACGATTCGGGAACTCCGGTTTTTTCGATCTCTTCACCTTTGATGATCGCCTCGTAAGATTTGATACGGCCGGTCACATCATCGGATTTGATAGTGAGCATTTCCTGGAGCATATGAGCTGCTCCGTAGGCCTCCAGAGCCCACACTTCCATCTCTCCGAAGCGCTGTCCGCCGAACTGAGCCTTGCCTCCGAGCGGCTGCTGGGTGACCAGCGAGTAGGGGCCGACTGAGCGGGCATGGATTTTATCCTCCGCGAGATGATGCAGTTTCATCATGTAGATCTCACCGACCACGACTTTATTTTCCGTCTTCTTGCCGGTCCGTCCGTCATAGAGATGGACTTTGCCGTCTTCGGGAAGTCCGACCCGTTTGAGGAGGTCGTTGATCTGGTCTTCGTGGACGCCGTCGAAGACCGGGGATGCCACTCGGTAGCCGAGCGCTTTGGCTGCCCAGCCGAGATGGGTCTCGAACACCTGCCCGAGGTTCATACGGGATGGGACGCCCAACGGGCTGAGCACGATGTCCACGGGAGTGCCGTCAGCCAGGTATGGCATATCTGCTCTGGGCAGGATCCGGGAAATAACCCCTTTGTTCCCATGACGGCCGGCAAGTTTGTCACCGACGACCACGGGTCTGAGCTGCGCGACATAGACGTCGATCACTTTCACGATGCCGGGAGCCAGCTCATCACCCTGATCTTTGTCGAGGACATTGATCGAAAGGATCTTACCGCGATAGCCATGCGGGATTCGAAGTGAAGTGTCTTTGACTTCACGGACTTTCTCGCCGAAGATCGCACGCAGAAGCCGTTCTTCCGGGGTCAGCTCCGTTTCACCTTTTGGCGTGATCTTGCCGACGAGGATGTCGCCGGGGCCCACTTCAGCTCCGATGCGGATGATGCCGCTCTCGTCCAGATTCCTGAGCGCGTCATCGCCGACGTTCGGGATATCCCGGGTGACTTCTTCCACACCAAGTTTGGTGTCGCGGACTTCGACTTCAAATTTTTCGATATGGACCGAAGTGAATTTGTCCTCTCTGACCAGACGCTCGTTCAGGATGATGGCGTCTTCGAAATTGTAGCCGTCCCACGGCATAAAAGCGACCGTGACATTTTGACCCAGAGCAATTTCTGCGCCCTCGGTCGAATAGCTGTCGGTCATGGCCTGCCCTTTTTTGACCTTGTCGCCGACATCCACGAGGAGACGCTGGTTGATGCAGGTGCCCTGGTTGGAACGTTTGAATTTGTAGAGATGATAGGATCTCTTCTTGTCGCCTTTTTCCTTGACTGTGATGGAGTCGCTTCTGACCTCGATCACTTCCCCGTCTTCTTCGCACAGGCAGAGAAGTGCAGAGTCATTGGCGGCTTTGCTCTCCATGCCGGTCCCGACCACCGGGGCTTCCGGTTTCAGAAGAGGCACGGCCTGGCGCTGCATATTGGCGCCCATGAGGGCACGGTTGGCGTCGTTGTGCTCGAGGAAGGGAATGAGGGCTGAGGTCATACCGACGATCTGTTTGGGCGACACGTCCATGTAATCGATCCCGGCGACCGGCTGCATGATGAAACTGCTGCCGCAGCGGGCTTCGACGGTCTCTTCCGTGAATTGTCCCAGATCATCAACCTTGGCATTGGCCTGGGCAATAGTGAATTTCTCTTCGGTGATCGCATCGAAATACTTGATCTCGGTATTCGAAAGACTGTAAGGCTTGATGTCTGTCTCTACGAAAGGCCAGACCGGTACGTCGGTCAGCCCCTTCAGCTTGGCGATCTTTTTTGCATCAGCCTCGGTGATCACGGTGCCCAGCGTGACGATGGCCTTCTCGGTCTTGGGATCGATGATATCGTCGCCTGCCCTGCGGCCGACAGCGGAAGCTCCATCATTGGGCTTTACTTTTCTGACCAGACGATATGGGGTCTCGATGAAACCGTATTTATTGATCTCGGCATAGGTGGAAAGCGAACCGATCAATCCGATGTTCGGACCCTCGGGCGTCTCGATCGGGCAGATGCGGCCATAGTGGGAATGATGGACGTCACGAACTTCAAAGCCGGCCCGTTCGCGGGAGAGACCGCCCGGTCCCATGGCCGAAAGGCGGCGTTTGTGGGCGAGCTCGGCGAGCGGGTTGGTCTGGTCCATGAACTGGGAAAGCTGGCTGGACCCAAAGAATTCACGCAGGATGGCGACGATCGGTTTGACGTTCAGGAGCAGATTGGGGGCGATCTTTTCGGCTTCGATGATGGACATGCGTTCTTTGACGATACGCTCCACGCGCAGGAGACCGATGCGGAACTGGTTTTTCACCAGTTCGCCGCAGCGGCGGACCCGGCGATTGCCCAAGTGATCGATATCATCCGGAAAGCTCTGAAGGTTATTGACCCGGATCAGTTCTTTTACAATGGTGACGAAATCATTGGGAGAGAGGATGCGGTGTCCGATGTCGACCGGGATGGTCTGGGCGAGCCTTTGATTGGCCTTGAACCGTCCGACCTCACCGAGATCATAGCGGCGGAAGTTGAAGAACAGATTGTCGATGAACTGCTTGGAGCCGTCTTCGGTAGGAGGATCACCCGGACGCAGACGGCGGTAGACCTCGATGAGGCCCTCGCTGTAGTTGGAGGCCGGATCTTTGTCCAGCGTCGATTTGATAAATTGATGGCCGGGGTCAGTGTCCAGGTCACGGAACAGATCTAGGATCTCATCGGTGGTGCCATAGCCAAGAGCTCGAAGGAGTGTCGTCATGACGATCTTCCTTTTGCGGTCGACCTTGACCGTGATCACATCGCTGCGGTTGGTCTCGAATTCCAGCCAGGCTCCCCTATCAGGGATGACCTTGGCACTGGCGAGGTCGCGTCCAACCGAGGAATCGGTCTTCAGGGCAAAGAATACGCCTGGCGAACGGATGAGCTGGCTCACTACCACGCGTTCTGCACCGTTGATGACAAAGGTGCCTTTTTCGGTCATCCAGGGCATGTCACCGAAGAAAAGATTCTGTTCTTTGATCTCGCCGGTCTCTTTGTTGACCAGCCGGACATCCACGGTGAGCGGGCAGGCGAACGTGGCACCCTTTTCCTTGGCTTCTTCTACCGATATCTTGGAAGGCTCGAAATGATGATTCTGGAAATGGAGCTCAAAATTTTTGCCGGTGAAATCCTCGATGGGAGAGATCTCCTGAAACAGCTCTTTGAGCCCTTCGGTCACGAACCAGTTGAACGAATCCAACTGGATCTTGACGAGATTGGGGGAATCCATAGCGGCAGGATTCTTGGAAAAGAATACCCGTTTGGTCTTTTTCGAAACGTATTCTTCCATGAAGCGCCCCTTCCGAGTTGGTAATAGAATAACCGATTTCGATGCATATCAAAATAAACTGGAGGGCAATCATCCGATACGGGATGTGCTCCAGTTCTTTTTTTCAGCCTAAAACACAGAAAAAGCCATACAAACACCCTTTTACGATTTGGCTCGTATGTGGGTTCTCACTACCGATTTCTGCAGTGGCGCCTAACAAATCGTTATTCTATAGCAAGGATAGCTATTTTGTCAATACTATTTTATCCCTTTCTTGAGGCATATACTACATGACGTCGTCTTGGTCCTCTGAGGTGGTGTCGTGTCCCGATTACTTTGGAAATTCATCGCAGCCTGCTGCCTTTTGTCCTTCCTTGCTCTCCCATCGCCTGTCCTGGCTGACGGTCATTTCCGGCTGCCCGCCCAGGCAATACAGCTCTATATCAATAAAGACGGCTCCTTTGATTGTGTGGATACCCGCTCATTTGCAGGGACATCCGACGAGGAGATCACTATAGATATAAGTGGCTCCGACATCCCGGGGACGCTGAGCGATATCACGGTCAGCGAGATGGCACAGTCCTACCGGAAGATCGATCCGAGCGAGAGGCTGATCCCGGGGACGTATCAGGAGGAGCTGTCCGGCGATCCTTCTGTCCGGATCGTCCTGCGGCCTTTTTCGAATACAGACCCGTCCGTCACTCTGTCCTATCAGGTAAATGGCGGGATCGTCCGGTATCTTGATGGCGCGGATCTTCGCTGGTCTGCAGGCACAACAGGCGGGGCCCTGCCGGGTTCTCTCACCATCAGTGTTACACTGCCGGAGGCCATACCAGGACAGGAAGTGGACAGCTGGATGCATTTTGCGGACCGGATAAGCACTTCCTTTGAATCAGATCAGACGATGCTCATCAACGCATCCTGGATCTCAGCCGATGCTCCACTGACGTTCCGCACTCTGTTCCCTACGGAAGAAGTAACCGGCGATATCATCCCCATGACTGTACGAGGGAGCATCCTGGCCCAGGAGTCGGAGCTCCAGCTGCGACATCTGGATTCTCAAAAAAAGAGAGCTATCCAAAAGCAGCTGCGTGTTCTCTACTTTTTTCTGTTCCAGCCGCT
>MNZT01000121.1 GCA_001873755.1 Candidatus Wirthbacteria bacterium CG2_30_54_11
CTGCGTCACCCGCCTCTATCTGGTCATACAGATCTTTCGGCTCTTCCTCGATAGACTTTTCCCCGCCTCCTCCGCCACCACCGCCTCCACCTCCCACTTTTCTCTTTCCGCGCAGGATCTCCTCGTCATTCTGAACTTCTGCCGGCTGTTCTCCGACAGCTTCCTCATCGGCATGAGAAGCCTCGAGAGCCTGGTCATCGGCATCAATCCTATCCATCAGGTTCAACAGGTCATCGGTCTGCCGGTCGCCCCAGGTACCGCGGAGGTCCTCCACTCTCTGGCGCCAGTCCACTTCCATGCCCTTCCACATCTTGCCGACCTGATGCCAGAAGGCCTGATAGCGTTCCCAGACATGATTTTCGATCCGCCGGGAGACTTCGAACTGAATGCTCTGCTCGATATACCTGGGCACGCTCCGGCCGGAGAAGTCTGACTCCAGCTGGGCGTACATCTGCATGGCGGACATTTCGATCTGACGATAGCCGTTCACCACCTCGCTCTGCACCTCACCCCACAGGCCGTAAAAATCTTGCACCCGGCGCGAGATATCGTATCCTTCGAATTGTGTATGTGTTTTTTCCCACGGCCTGGTCTCGACCCGTTCGTTCACCAGCTGAGGAATGGTGAACATGCTTTCTTCGATCGATACCAGCTCTGTCGTCCTGCTCTCCATGATACCGGCGAGTCGTTCTTCGAAATCATCGAACTGACTGTCCACCTCCAGCTCTGTCTCATACACGCGATTTTCGATCGCTCGTTCCGTCTCGCTGTCAGAGCCACCGATGAGCGCTTCGCTCTCGGCGATGAACTCTTCGATCTTGTTCAATTCCTGCTTTTTCCAGGATTTGGTCACTCCCTGGGACTGGTTTATTTCCTTGTGCAATTCCGCTTGCCGTGCTTTGAGAATATCGAGGCGGTTGCGCCCTGCATCCAGCCCCAGATGACCAACATCCTCGTACTGCTTGCGTGCACGGGCTTCTTCCATTTCCCGCTTGATCAGATTTTCCTTGCCTTCGGCGGTATCCTCGGAATCTTTTTTGATCTTATCTTCTGTCTTTTTTTTCTCACGGTCAGCCGTCGTCTTCTGCTCTTTCTTGGCAGCATCCGTCTGATCCAGGCCGATTGTGTCTTCCCGTTCGCCTGACATAGGTCTGACTAGCGTACAAATATAAGTACTATCCAGATATTGTACCACCTGAGCCGTCCTGGTGACCAGCAAAAAAAGAGGACAGGATGAATCCTGTCCTCGGGGTCTGAAAACCAGAACAGCTTATTTTTTTGTATATACGACCTGGAAAATGCTGCCGGAATACTGATCAGCTATGTAGAGTATGCCGTCCCCACCCCTGACCACATCGACCGGCTTGCCCCAGTGCCGGTTGCCAACCAGCCAGCCCGAGATGAAATCCTCGACCAGGACCTCTTCTGCCGCAGGATCGAACATGACGATCTTGTACCCTTCGCTGGTTTTGCGGTCATCATAGGGTCCGGACAGGACGAGGAGGTATTTCCTCTGCATGAAGGTCGGAAAGCTGGAATCATCGATATACTCCATGCCCGCAGGACCGCTCAGCTCCGGGAGCAGCGCCCTGGGAAGTTCAAAAGTCCCGCACAACAGCTCATCAGACGGAGCAGTGTCCGTGGTATCGACCTCCGCCGACTCAGTACTGCCGGTTGTGGTATCGGGTGTTGTTTCTGCTGTGTCAGCCGATGTGGTCACGGGAGTAACAGGCACCGGAGCCGTTTTCTGTTCGGGAAAAAGATACTCCCTGTCTGCGGTGTTCAAGTCAAAACAGGTGGGCCAACCGTACACCTTGCCTTCTTCGATCAAGTTGATCTCGTCTGGAACCGGTCCGGCTTTGCGCTGAGTACGGCTGCCTTCACCTGCCCACAGCGCTCCGCTGTCCGGCAGGAAGTGGAACCCGCCGACAGCCCGGAGTCCGCTGGCAAACAGCGTCTCCGCACTGCCGTCAGATGCAAAACGCAGGACAGAACCGCTTCGCGGATCAGCAGGCACACAGGCGTCACAAGGCGCCGGCACCGAGAGGTACAGATTTTCCATACTGTCAAAATGGAGGGAACTGCCGGCATAGAGACCCACCGGCAGTCCGGTGATGATCGTCTCCCTGGTCTCGGCTGCGAGATCTCCGTTCTCGTCCCGGACGCGCACCACACCGCCGGAAACCGAAATATAGAGCCACCCGTCAGAGTATTCCAGACCGGTCGGCATCCGGAGATTGGTGGCAAAAGGAGAAGCAAAATCAGCTATCCGGTCGCCATCCTCATCCACCAGTCTGAGCACCTGGCCGCGGTCCCGGATGCTGAAATACAGCGCACCGTCCTCGCCCATGGTGAGCATGGAGACCTGCCCGAGGCCGGTCGCATAGAGATAGGTCTTGAAATCGGCCGGCTGCGTGAGCACATAGACATCGTCGGCCTTGAAATAGTTGTTGGTCAACTGCGCGGGGACGACCAGCCAGTTCTGCGACGATTTCAGGACATCCTTCTTCGGCCTCAGAAATTCTGGTGTGAGTTCTTCCACTTTGGCCGACAGATTCTGGAGCCAGCGCATATCGCCGGTCGTCGCAATAAACAAGATCAACGGGGAACAGATGAAGACCGCGAGGATGAGGTAGAGGAATTTTTTAAACATACAGGTTTCTCCAGTCCCCAGGGTTAGACTTCAGATGAGGCGGCCAAAAACGCCGCGTCGTTCCAGATACTTCATAAACTCCAGAACGGGCACGATGCTGAAGGAGAGAGGCAGGATCACTGCCCAGTCGATGATGGTCAGGCTGAAGGTCCCGAAAGCTCTGTGCAGGAACGGCACATAGATGATCAGCGAAAGCAGTGAAAGCTCCCACAGGATCGCGACGTTAAGCCACTTATTGGCGAATGGTCGGACGAAAACCGATAGCCGGTCAGAGCGGAAGCAGTATGCTTTGAAAAACTGGACCAGGACGAGCGAGACAAAAGTCATGGTCATAGCTTCCTCTATGCTGCGACCTGAGCCGCGCGCCCAGGAGAACAAGCCGATATTGATCATGGTCGACCACATGCCGCCAGAGAGCATGAGACTCAGCACCGGCCGGGTAAAGATGCCGGTCTTGGGGTTGCGCGGTGGCCGTTTCATGAGGTCCTGCTCCGGCGGGTCCACGGCCAGCGCAAGCGCAGGTAATCCGTCGGTCGCAAGATTGACATAGAGAATCTGCACTGCGCTCAACGGAAGCGGCAGACCGATCAGAGAGGCACCGGTCATGAGACCGATCTCTCCGATGTTCGACGAGAGCAGATACATCAGGTACTTTTTGATATTGCCGAAGATCCCGCGCCCCTCCTCCACTGCCGCCACGATGGAGGCGAAATTGTCATCGGTCAGCATCATGGCCGAAGCTTCCTTCGACACGTCGGTCCCCGTGATGCCCATGGCGATGCCGATATTGGCTTTTTTCAAGGCCGGGGCGTCATTGACTCCGTCGCCGGTCATGGCCACGATATGACCGTTCTTCTGCAGGGCAGCGACCACCCGCAACTTATGCGCCGGTGAAACCCGGGCGTAGACCTGAATATTTTCAACTTCTTTTTCAAAGGCCTCCGCATCAATGGCATCCAGTTCTGCCCCGGTCACGAGGCGCCCGTCGGTCAGGAGACCAAGTTCCCGGGCGATCGCTTCGGCGGTGACCGGATGGTCTCCGGTGATCATCACCGGCTTGATACCAGCCTGCTTGCAGATCTCGATGGCAGCTTTCACCTCGGTCCGGGGCGGGTCAATCATGCCGAGCAACCCGACGAAGATCATCTCCCCTTCAGAGCGTTCGATAGTGACGCCTGACTTGTACGCCAGAGCAAGCACGCGAAGCGCCGACTTGGCCATAGCGAGCGCCTGATCCAGAACCTTTTTTCTGATCGCTTCTGTGATCGGGACCACTCCCTCGGGACTGACTATCTCGGTACAGGAATTCAGGATGATCTCGGCCGCACCCTTGGAAAAAGCTATCGTGCTCTCGCGGTCAGTATGGAGGGTGGTCATGCGTTTGGTCTCAGAGCTGAAGGGAATTTCACCGATGCGCGGATGAACGACAGCGACCGTATCTTTTTCAATGCCGAGTTTCGCTGCGGCCACCACCATGGCCCCTTCGGTCGGATCACCCTTGATATCCCACTGGCCCTGCTCGTCCTTCACCAGTCTGGCATCAGACGCCAGTGTGGAGCCGCGAAGCAGCAGTTCAAGGTTCTGATCAGGCTTTTCCACTTTTTTCCCGCCGGCGGTGCATTCACCCTCGGGAGAATAACCTGCCCCGGAAAATTCATAAAGCTGACCTGCTACGAACACTCTTCGCACCGTCATTTCGTCGCGGGTGAGGGTCCCAGTCTTGTCCGAACAGATATAGGTGGTGCTGCCAAGAGTTTCAACCGCCGGCAGCCGTCTGATCAGCGCATGCCGCTTGACCATCTTTTGTACGCCGACCGCCAGAGAGACGGTCACCACAGCCGGAAGGGCCTCCGGTACGACCGCGACGGCCAACGCCACCCCAAAAATGATCATCTCGACGAGCGGCTGTCCACGGTAGAGACCGAGAAGCACGATAACTGCGACGATGGCAAACGAGGCTTTGGCCAGATTCTGCCCGACTTTATCCAGATTTTCCTGCAGAGGGGTTCTGGTGATCTCGACGGTCTGGAGCAGGGTCGCGATCTTCCCGAACTCGGTCTGCATGCCGGTCGCCGAGACAACCGCCGTCCCTCTGCCGTAGGACACGGAAGTGCCGGCAAAGATCATGTTCTTCCGTTCGCCCAGGGACAGTTCTTCTGCAGACAGAGGAGCATCTATCTTGCTCACCGGGACGGACTCACCGGTCAGAGCAGCTTCGATCAACCGGATGTTCACCGCCTCGATCAGCCGTGCGTCGGCAGGTACGCGGTTACCCTCTTTCAAAAGAATAATGTCGCCGTGGACCAGTTCCCGGGACGGGATGTCCTGTTCCTGTCCGTCACGGATGACCGTAGCGTTGGGCGCAGCCATCTGCTTCAACGCTTCTATGGCTTTTTCTGCCTTGAACTCCTGAACGAAACCCAGGCCGACTGCAAAAAGCACGATGACCGCGATGGTGACCGCCTCGATCACCTGCCCCATGAAGACCGAGAACACGGTCGCCAGGAGCAGAATGACGATGAGGACATCTTTGAATTGTTCAAAAAATATCTGCCAGGGTGATATACGCGCCGCCGCCTGCAGTTCATTGGGGCCATATTTTATTTGGCGCTGCAGTACTTCGGCTGCAGACAGCCCGGTGCTGCTGGTTTCCAATGAACTCAAGGCTTCCTGAACCTTCAACTGATGGAGCGCTGCCATGAAAAATCCTCACGGTAGTGGGTATATAGCCATGTAGGAACATCTTATAGAAGCACGGGGAAATAATCAATAAAAGAACAAATGCGTTGCGGGTTCACGAGTTTCCTCCTACGCCAAATGACCTACGGAGGACAAGCACGGGTTAACGAGTTAAAATTCAAGAACGCGCAACCCGTTAACCCATTAACCCGTTAACTCCCCCCTGTGAATTATTTGTATCACAGTACAAAGACAGACCGCAGGCGTGTTGGTAGAGTGGCACCGCAATTAACCTTTCTAAAGGATGAGGTGCCTGGATGAAACGTGTATTTTCCTGCTGTCTGGCTGCTTCCATTATCTGCTCGCTTGCGCACCCTGCGATGCTGGTGCCTGCAGTTCAAGCTGACGAAACCGGACTGCTTCCGCTGCTCATCACAGAAGTCCTGCCCGATCCGTCGCTTTCGCCGGAGAACCAGTATGAATGGCTCGAGATCCACAACACCTCAGACCAGCAGCTGATCGTGCCGGAACTGACCGTGACCGATGCACAGCAAAGCGATATCCTGAAAAACATCGTCATCCCGGCTCTCGGGTATCACCTCATCGCCGGCTCCTCTCTCGCCCTGCCCTCAGTGCCGACCGATACTGTTTCGCTGATCACCGATGCCAGGATCGGCAACGGACTGGCCAATACAGGAGACCGCGTCTCCCTCATCGACTCGGCCGGCAGGACCATCGATTCGGTTGACTGGGGAAATCAAACCGCTCCAGGCAGTCTGCACATACCAGCCCCGAAAGAAGGCCACTCACTGCATCGGGTGCCGTCCGATGTCGATACGGACAGCGCTGCAGACTTCATCGAACTGGACGAACCGACCCCGGAAGAAGGCGAAGATACTCCGACCCCACCGCCTGACGAGCCGGGACCTCAGCCCATAGGACCACCCATCAGCGCGCCGGTCGATCCAGCACCGGTCACCGAACCGCTGCCGGACGCTGAGCCTCCAGCGCCAATAGGACTGATCGTATATCCGTACGATATCCTGCTCAACGAATTCCTGCCGGCACCGGGCAGCAGCACAGACTGGGATGAGAACGGCACTGCCGACAGCCAGGACGAATGGATCGAACTGGTCAACCTGAGCGTGAGCGAAGTTGATCTCAGCGGCTGGTTCCTCGATGACGAGGACGGCGGCAGTCAGATGTACACGCTGCCCAAGCCCACCCTGATCCCGGCACATGGCTTTCTGACACTGTTCAAGCAGGATACGACCAAAAGTACCGGGACCCATCTGATCCTGAACAATACTGATGACTGCGTTCGCCTGCTCTCACCGGATCTGGTGGTAAAGGACGAACATTGTTATCAGAACACCTCAGTGGACAGATCGTATGCCCGTGACCCATTTGACCTCACCTGGCGGGCTACTGATCTTCCTACGCCTTCCGCTGCAAACATGTTCCCGGCAGAACCGGATCCCACTGCTGATCCGCCTGAGGGACCAGATCCGCCAGACGGACCCTCCCCTCTGGATCCTCCCCTGCCTGTCACCTACCCGCCGATGCTTATCAATGAACTGATGCCCGCTCCCTCGGACACTGACTGGGATGGGAACGGTCAGGCCGATCAGTATGACGAGTGGATCGAAATTCTCAACCCCGGGTCTGCTGCGGTCGACCTTCAAGACTGGCAGCTGCAAATCGTCGCCGGCTCAACGGAGCATGTATCAGCACTACCCGCGGGGACGGTGATCCTGCCTGCAGGATTCTTTACCCTCTACCGTCTCGACACTCCTGAGCGGACCGGCACTCATCTGGCTCTGAACAACACCGCAGCATGCGTCCGGCTCCTCGACCCGCACGGAGACCAGAAGGACGAAGTCTGCTATGAGGAGGTAAAAGCAGATCAAAGTTACGCGAGGTTTCCTTCCGCCACTACGCTCTGGAGCATCACCGAACTGCCCACTCCCGGGGCGGCCAATCAGATGGTGCTGGCAGCGTCAGATACCTCGGAAGAAACGGAGAATCATCAGCCCGGAGCCGAGGAAATGGCTGAGGATGACGCAGTGCTCCCCCTCATGACCATCGCCGGACTGAAAAAACTGCCGGATGGGACCCGCATCCATACGACCGGTCTGGTCACCGCACTCCCGGGCCTGCTGGGCAAGGACCGCATCTATATCCAGGATGCTGACGGGACTGGCATTGCGGTCGAACTGACCACCGGCAGTTTTCCTGATCTGTATCCCGGTGACCGGGTCGAGGTCAGTTCCACCATTGAGACCAAATATGGCGAGCAGTACATCCGGACCGATGCGGTGACCGTCCTGGAAAGTGACATCGAACCGGCGGCGACCCGAATCGCCACCGGCAGCATAGACGAAGCAACGATCGGTCGACTGGTCACGGTCAGCGGCACGATCGTTTCCCAATCCGGCAGTACCTTCAGCGTTGATGATGGTTCAGGTATCGTAAATGTCGTGCTCAAGGCATCCGCCGGGATCGTCAAACCATCCATGAAAAAGGGCAACCACATCTCGGTCACGGGGATTGCATCCCGCTACTGGACCGCAAGCACCAATGGCGAAGGCTATCGCATCCTGCCTCGCTTCCAAAGTGATATCAGATACGGTCTCGCCACGACCGGCCCGCAGTTCCCGTACCGGGCGATCGCCTTTCTCCTCACCCTGCAATTCGGGATGTACAGTCTGGTCCGTGCCCGTTATACTAGCAGCCGTTCATATGATTAGCGTTTCAGGGCCATGGATCATATCTCACGATCTCCCGAACAGACAATCGCTCTCGGCCAGCAGTTTTCCCGGCGCCTTCGCGGTGGCTCTACCGTCTGCCTCATCGGCGATCTCGGCGCCGGCAAGACCCAGTTCATGAAGGGTATAGCTCTGGGTCTGGGCATCACCAGAACCATCACCAGCCCGACCTTTGTCCTGCTGAAGCAGTACCCGGTTCCCGACAGTGAACCAAGCCTGACTCTCAACCACCTGGACCTGTACCGCGTGGACGGCGATCTGGAAGCCCTGGGATTCGGATTCGAAGATCTGCTGACCGACGACCAGATCACCTGCATCGAATGGGCTGACCGCCTGACCAGTATTCTTCCTGAGGACGCGGTCGAAATTATTTTTACCTATATTGACGACACGACCCGAAGTATTTCTATCCCGAACTAAGTCCTCGTTCATTCCTGCACACCTGTCCTGCGACTTGTCCTCCGTAGCGTCTCCGCGTAGGGGGAAGGCAGCCGCTCTTAGCGACCGTCGCTGTACCTCAGAGACGCGATGAATCGACGTCCCTACTAACTTATTCCCACTGCTTCGTCTCTACAACCCGTTAACCCGTTAACCCATTAACTGCATTTGTATATGTATTTAACCATCAACACCTCCTCTGACCTCCTGACTGTGACACTGGCTGACAAGGCCGGAAATATTCTCGACCACCGCACAGCCGACGCCCACCTGAACCATGCCTCGCTCCTCATGCCGACGATCAGGAAAATTCTCGGAGGGAAAGAAACCGGGCTCGCTGGCCTCATCTGCGCACAAGGCCCCGGCTCGTTCACCGGCATCCGCATCGGCCTGACCACCGCCAATGCGCTGGCCTATGGATTTGATATCCCGATCGTGGCGGTCAGCGTACTAGATGCCTGGCTCCTGTATGCCCTGCACTTCTTTGCACCGGCTGATGCCTCGTTCGCCCGGATGCACCAGGAAGACCTGACCACCATCACTTCAGCGGTCACCCTGATCGATGCCGGCCGGGACGAAGCGTATGCCGCGATCTACCGTCGGGAAAAAGGAACCGATCCCCTCACCTTTGCCAGCTGGAAACAGACAGGCGAACCGCACCTCGTCGCGCTGCCGCAGCCTGCCCCACAAAAGCCGGCAGTTTCTCCGGCTCTGCTGACGGAGCTGACCTGTCGGTCGATCATCACCGGCGCCCTGAAAAGCAAATATGCTGACGCGCTGGTCTCATCGCTCGGGGACGATCACCTGCCGCTGCTGTATTTTGACCAGGCCATCGATCTCGGCCGGGAACTGACCGGGATAGGACTGACCAGATTTTCTGACATGAAGCATTTTAAAGATTCAGGTCAGATCGCTCCGCTCTACATCCGCGAAGCCCAGATCACCCAGAGCAAGAAGGAAACGCTCGCATGAAACCCATACCCTCGCCCTTGGCGACCGTCCCGAAGACGAGTCTCGCTAAGCGGAAGCTCGCCTTTGAAGGCGGCCAGCCTCGACGCCGCTACCGCCGTTCATCGTCCATCCGCAACTGGTGGATCCTCGGCACGGTCTGTCTCGGCGCTTTAGTTCTGGTCGCGTTCCTGCCCCGCCCGCTCAGCTCGTATGTCACTAATCTGCCGTTCAATACCAAACGTCTGACCATTTATACCAGCTCCCGTGCACAGATAGAATCACTGCTTTCGTCCTTCGGTGGCCGGGTGGATGACTATCGGCTCGCCTGGGGAGCACTGCCGCCTGATGCAGAAGCACCAGCCTCGCCTTCGATCTCCATAGCCCTGACCTATGCCCCACAGCCACCGGCAGCCGAAACCGAGAGAACAACACTCTATGAATGTGGCGGGACTCTGGTCGCGGCGGTCAATTTCACCAATCCGCTGACCTCGGTCACCCGGGAGCAGCTTCTGGGCGTCCTCTCCGGGACGATCACCTCCTGGGATGACCTCGGCTGGCCCCAGGACACCATGAAGACCTTTCTGCCTGACCCCGCTTCTTCTTTGCCCGGGAGTCAAACCCTCAGTGAAACACTGCCGCCCAATGCCCAATGGTATTCTGATCTGAACGCCATGCTCGCCATTTTGCGGGATGACCCCTCTGCGATCGCCTTGTTGCCGGCCACCAGTCTGTATGCTAACCCGGACATCAGACACCTCAGTATCGACGGGATCTCCCCGCTCAAATCCAAGGTGGACATGGCCACTTACCCGCTCGTCAAAACTATTACCCTGAAGCTGCCCGCGCAGAGTCGCCTGCCCGCAGCGGAACAGCTGCTCGAACCAGTAATTTCCACCATACAGAATCAAGGTTATTTGACCACCTGCTTTCAGGATCTGATCACGATCAAGGCAGTGGGAGACATGATGCTGTCCAGACATGTGAATACCATGATGGCGCAGGCAAACGACCGGGAGCTGCCTTTTTTGAAAACAGCTGATTTCATCTCCCTATCTGACCTCACGTTTGGCAACCTGGAGTCCCCCTTCTACGACCAGGGGCCGGTGGTGACCGAAGGCATGACTTTCAAGGCTGAGCCTGAAAACATCGCGGGGCTGCTGCTGGGCGGCTTTGATATCGTGGACCTGGCCAACAACCATTTCGGCAATCAGGGCCGCAGCGGCATGCGCTTTACCTTTGACTATCTGCCGGAGAATGGGATCCAGTACTACGGCGCGGGCAGGGATTATACCGAAGCCCACACGGCCCGGATCATGACCGTCGACGGCCAGAGGATCGGCTTCCTCTCCTACGACGAAGTACCTCCCGAGTCCTACTCCGCCGATGACACCACCCCCGGGTTCGCCTGGGAAGAGAGGACCGCAGTCGCGGAAGATATCAAGGCTGCCCTGCCGCTCACTGATTTCCTCATCGTGTCGTTCCACTGGGGGGTCGAGTACACCCCGCACCCGACCGGAGTGCAGCAGCAGTTCGCCCATCTGGCGATCGATAGTGGCGCCGATATGATCATCAGCCATCACCCTCATGTGGTGCAGGCGACCGAGTGGTACGACGGCAAATTCATCGCCTACAGCCTGGGCAATTTCGTCTTCGACCAGATGTGGTCGACCGAGACCCAGCAGGGCATCATCGCTTCGTTCTCTCTAGCGAAAAACCCTGATCCTGCAAACCAAAGGCTGGTGCCTCTCGGTATCGACCTGACTCCGGTGCGGATAGCCAACTACAACCAGCCGGACTTCGCTGACCAGGAAGAAGCAAACGAGATTCTCGAACGGGTGTTCGACGCCAGCGCGCAGCTCTGATATTTTCCCCATCACCGCGGGTTGGCCCTCCTTCGCCGAGGCGGCTATGGCGGGTGAAAAAACCCGCTCTGTGGTATGTTGTCGCACGATCGGGGCCAAAATTACTTACCTGACCTTTTCCACCGTCACCCCATCCGACGCCCGGAAATACAGGAAATCCAGTTGATGGCCGAAGCGGTCCAGATATGCCTGGGCCAGATCCTTTTCAAATTTTTCAAAGGACGACTCGGCCACCAGCGCAAGAACCAGAGCCGAAAAACCGCCGCCCATATTGCGGATGCCCAGAACCCCGGGCAGCACCTTGCCGGTTTCAAACAGATATGTAAGTTCCGGCATCTGTTCATCGAGGTCATAGAGATGAAGAGCGCTTTCCCCGGATAGCGTGAGAAGTTTTCCAAAGCCAGTGATGTCCTGGTGCTCGAGGCAGCTCACAGCTGAGAGCACTCTGGCGTTTTCATAAATGATATGCTCTGACCGCTTGCGCATGACCGGGTCATGGGCTTCCAGTTGATCACGAAAGTTCTCAAATTCAGTCGTCGTCACATCTCTCAGGCTCCGGACTGTGCGGCCCAGATGCTTTGACCAGAAGGGAAGGCTGTCCTCGCAGGACTTTCGCCTCGCCGGATAGCCGGACGAGCCCAGCACCCTCTTGACCTGCGGGTCGACGGCGAGGACGAACTTCGCGCCGAATCGGGTCAGATCAGCAGGGATGAGCCGATGGTTTGAGATTGGAAACTCGCCAACCGGTTCGAAATCCAGAAAAACCAGATTCCCTGCCTTTCCCAGGGCGATGGAAGCTTGGTCGAGAAATCCACAGGGGCTGCCGACGAAACTATTCTCTGCCCGCTGGCAGAGCAGCGCTGCTTTCAGCGGATCCAGTGCTGCTCCGGTTATGGCCGTCATCCCATGAGCGATCGCCAGTTCGAGCGCAGCAGAACTCGATACTCCCCCCGAACCGGGCAGGTCAGAATCAAGCAGTATATCAGCCCCTGAAAGCCTTTGACCTGAAGCGAGAAGCTCGATGATCACGCCTTTCGCATAGTTGGTCCACGGATGGAGAGGATCGCGGTCAATGGAAGCAGAAAGAAGAAATTCCTGTATCCCGTCTCTTGAAAACGCAGTAGAAAAAAGCCGGACCCGATCGTCAGACCGTTTGCGGACCAGCGCGGTGATGTGCTGCTCGATGGCTGCCGCCAGGGCGAAACCATGGTTATAATCCGTATGGTTGCCGATGATCTCAGCGCGGCCGGGAGACCTGACCTCCAGCTCCGGCGGAGCGCCGAACAGTCCGCGAAACTGCTTGACCAAACGGTCAGTGTCCGTAAGCATTTGCCTCCGCCTATCGTTATCTGAATCCCTGAGCCAGACTCTTTTTACTCCAGAGACACTTCCAGTCTGATGGCCCATGACCGCCGCTCACCCGGCGGCAGAATCCAGGCGCTGCCGTCAGCGACTGCCTGCTGCAGGTCATCGTGCGGGCTGGAAGTAAGTTCCAGGCCAAAGTTGTACTGATCGTGCCAGCCTCCCTCGGTGTGCCAGTACCCGAGAAACGCAAGTTCGCGGGACGAAAGAGTGACCCACAACTCCTGACCGTCCCGGCATACTTTCCAGCCGCCACTATATTCTTTCGTTTCTGCCGCTACAAGCGAGGCGAACAGCTTGTCGGCAAAGGGCGGCACTCGCCGCCTGGGGAACTCCACCTGATCTCCTCTTCGGCCAAGTTTGTCAGCGAAGGAAGATTCTACGCGGTACTGCCCCTCGACCGGAGCCATGATCTCTAATCCGTCCCACTCATCCACCGGGAACAGGAGGTGATCGGCAAAAAGAAAAGGAAGCGGGACCTGCGTCCGGTTGGTCACCGTGTAGTGACGGAAAAGCTGACTTCCCTCAAGTGAGTAACAGACCGTCAGGGTGAACTCTTTGCTTTGAGCTCTGAGCGACTTGTCCTCCGAAGCCGCTTCGGCGTAGGAGGATGAGCTATGAGATGATCGGGAACAGTCATCAACCTGAAAATGCTTCTGCCAAAAGTCACCATGATCACCGACCGTCAGGTGATAGCCTTCGAAATCAAACTTGCAGGCCGAAACGCTCGG
>MNZT01000044.1 GCA_001873755.1 Candidatus Wirthbacteria bacterium CG2_30_54_11
ACCGGTTTTCAGCCGGCAGCCCGCCGCATACTCTATCGCGGAGCAGGGGAGCATGACTACGAAAAAGCGCCGGGAGTGATGAAGGATGTATTTATCAGAGTGGTCTCAGAAGACATGGCGGGAGACCTGCCTCTGGTTGGTGTGCCAACTCTTCTCATCTGGGGAGAGAATGACCGTCTGACGCCGATTAGAGATGGTCGGTGCATGCATAGACTGTTATCCGGCTCTTCGCTTTACGTCATACCGGGTACCGGGCACAATGCCTACAGAGATCTACCGGAAGAGACTGCCGCCTGCATACTGAAATTTTTGAAAGAGGGACGCTGATCATGGATCAATCGTATGTGTATGCACTCATCGGGGCTGCGATCGTGATATTTGTGCTGTGGCTGCCGGCTGCTTTTGCCTCTCTCCTCGGTCTCTTCGCTCTCTGGCAGCAGAAAGAGTACCGGCGGGACAGGATGCGCTCCTACCGCAGTACCCGGGAAGGCAGGCAGTTGTGGAAGGGACCCGGCCGAAAGGTGAGAGTCTGGTTCCTGCTGATCGTGCTCATCCTGTTTCTGGCCATGTATCTGGTCAATGCGATCGCTGCCAGCGGGGACAGCAGCATGGTGTTCAGTTATTATTTTGTGGTGATCCTTTTGCTCACGGCAGCTCTCGTGCTCTGGTGGGGATCGGAGAGCTGGTCGACGATACGAGCGCTCGCAACTCATCAGTTCAAACGCCCGCAGCTGACTTCCAAAATGCTTCTGCTGCTCGTGTTTTGCGTGCCGGTTTTCCTCTACGCTGTCGGACCACTGGTGCTTATTTTTCCGGGTGAACTCCTGTTCCACGTCTGGCCCGGACTTTCGATGCTGCGTCAGGTCGTGATCGCGCTGTACATCCCCTTTTTCTATCTTTATGCGGCGTTCGGGTTTCACGTCGGCTATGCGGTAGGTCTCACTCTGCTTGACCTCCTGGTTCCCTCACTGGTGGCTGCGTCAGTCGGTTTACTTTCGCCGCTGACCGCTGCGGGGAAGCGGTCTCTCGCAAAGAAGGCCCGGGGGAAAATGCAGCAATTTCCCGATCTGCGGGTGATCGCGGTCACCGGGAGCTATGGCAAGAGTTCGACCAAGGAATTGATAGCCGCTCTGCTGGGTAGCCGCTACAAGGTGAAGAAAACAGAAAAGAACCACAATACGCTGATAGGAGTATCGCAGACGATCCTGAGCGAGGTGAAAGGGGATGAGGATTTTTTGGTCGTGGAAATGGGAGCCTACACCAAAGGAGAGATCAGGGAGCTCTGTGCGGTCACGCCGCCCTGTATCAGCGTGGTAACCGCGATCAATGAGCAGCACCTGTCGCTGTTCGGCAAAAGTCTGGATGATACCTCCGAGGCAAAATTCGAGATCATAGAAGGGCTTTCAGCATTTGCTAGCAGGACTTCGCAGCCTGCCATCGCCGTGCTCAATGCCGATAATGAACATACTGCCCGCATGGCAGCCTGGATCAAGGAGCGGGGCTCGGGACCGAAACCGAGAGTGTATCTGTATTCCGCCAAAGGCCGCATCAATGCCGGAGGCATCAGGACAGCGCTCCTGGCCATCAACATCAAGCAGGATGCGGCGGGTGTTCATTTTCTGCTCGTGGACAATCAGCAGGAAAAGCAGTCCGGCACCGGCAGTCTGCAGGCCGCAGGGCTGAACGTCACCTTGAAGGTTGTCCGTAAAGAAATGGTCGGTAATTATCTGGCAGCGGTATGTGTGGCTCTAAGTGCCGGCATGACTCTCTCTGACATTGTCCTCGCGACCAGTCAGTTGCCGGAACCTTTGCCGGGAACATATGTCGTGAAGCAGGGCCTCAACGGTGCGCAGATCATCGATGAGAGTTACAGCAGCAATCCTGATGGATTTCTGGCTGCTCTTGAATTCCTGAAGTCCCTGCCTGCCAAACGGAAAATTGTCGTCACCAGGGGCATGATCGAACTGGGGAGCAGGAGTGACGAAGCGCACCGAAAGGTCGGGGAAAAGATAGCGCTGTCCGCTGATCTGCTGTTCCTCACCAGCCACGAGAGTGAGCAGGAATTCCGCCAGGGGATAGGGCACGCCCGACGCTCCTCTTTTCGCACGACCGTGCAGACTGATGCAGGCCAGCTCTCCCAACTTTTTTCAGCGCAGATCAAAGCCGATGATGTGATCCTGATCGAGGGCCGTATACCTCAATTTCTTCATTCGTTATTGTGTCGCAGCTGATGGCTTTTTCTCTGTCAAAACCCATTACCATCTCACTCTCTCCCAACACGTTCGGCCCGGATGTGCTGCGCGCCTGGGTGAGCCTGTTCAAATTCTGGAAATGGAAAGACACCAGAGTCGCAAGTCAGCTCGAACGCAGATTTGGTGCGTACCACGGCGACAGTCAGGCGGTCAGCTTTGACAGCGGGCGGAGCAGCTGGCAGGCGATCCTGCTGGCCCTGGGGGTCAGTTCCGGCGACGAAGTACTGCTCCAGGCCTATACCTGCGTCGTGGTGGCCAATCCGATCCTGTGGGCGGGGGCGACGCCAGTCTACGTCGACATAGACACCGGGACGTACAATATGGACCTGATCGATCTGGAGCGAAAGATCACCAGGCGTTCCAAAGTGCTGCTGATCCAGCATACCTTTGGTCTGATGGCGGACATGAACGAAGTTATAAAGATCGCCTGCCGGCACGGTTTGACCGTGGTCGAGGACTGTGCTCATGCTCTCGGAGCTGAGCGGTTGAACGGCAAAGGGACCTGGCAGAAGGCAGGCACCTTTGGTGACGCAGCCTTCTTCAGTTTCGGCCGGGACAAAGTCATTTCGAGCGTTTACGGAGGCATGGCTCTCACGGGTGATCCTAGGCTGGCCGCGCGACTTCAGACCTATCAGAGTTCTCTTTCGCTGCCATCCCGCCGGTGGATCGTCCAGCAGCTTCTGCATCCGATACTTTTTTCCCTGATCGTGCCGCTCTATTTCACCGGCAGCCTCGGCAAGCTGCTTCTGGTTGCCTGTCAAAAAATCGGGCTGCTTTCCAAAGCAGTCTACCCTTGCGAAAAGCAGGGAAAACAGCACGCTTCCATGCCGCGACGGTATCCCGATGCGCTGGCCTCTTTGGCTTCCGCCCAGTTCGCCCATCTCGACCGGTTCAACGAACGGCGCAGTCAGATCGCTCTTCTGTACCGCCGCGAATTTGTTTCGCTCTGGCCGGAGAGTCTGCCCTCTGAAGTGGAAGGAACACGGTCGGCGCACCTTCGTTTTACCATGCAGACTTCTGACCCGCAGATGATTCTTGCTTCTGCCAGAAAACAGCATATGCTGCTCGGGGACTGGTACCAGCAGCCCCTGGCGCCCGGCGGGGTCGGATACGGGGCGGTCGGTTATGCTCCCGGTTCCTGTCCAGTGGCAGAGGTCGCTGCGATGCGTACAATCAACCTGCCGACATACCCCCGGCTTTCTGACCGGGACGTACAGAAGGTCATTGATTTCATGAAAAAGGAGTTCAAGCCTTGAAATATGTCGTGCGGGAGATCGCAGACCGAGAGCAGTGGGAGGCTTATGTCCGGCAGTTTTCGCCGAACAGTTTTCTGCAGTCGTGGGATTTCGGCCAATTTCATCAGTCGCTGGGTGACCGGCCTCTGTATCTCGGACTCTTTGAAGGAAATTCGCAAGCAGGCGGCGGGCTGTTCGTCCTCACCTATGCCCGGAGGGGCAACTACTACGCCTGCGCAGCTGGGCCGCTCGTCCGCGAAGGTACGTCCTATGCAGAGGCGGTTACCCTTTTTGTCGATTACTTAAAGACCAGAGCCCACCAGGACAGGGCTAGTTTCATCAGGATCAGACCTGCGCTTTTGAACACCCCTGATAACGAGAAACGCTTCAGAGACTTCGGATTCTTACCTTCGGTCATGCATCTCCACGCTGAGCGTACCTGGGTGCTCGATCTTTCGCTGACGGAAGAAGAAATCCTTGCTGCCATGCGAAAGAATACCCGCTACTATGTGAAGCGGGCGCCAAAGGACGGGGTATCAGTCAGCATGTGTTTCGACAGGGACGCAGTCGAGATTCTTTACCGGCTCCAGCAGGAGACCGTGTCGCGGCAGCATTTCGTTCCTTTTACCCATGACTACTTCATGGGGCTGTTTGAAGCGTTCAAGGCGAACAACGAGGTCGCACTTTTCACGGCTACATTTGAGACCCAGCCAATCGCCTCGGCCATGGTCAATTACTACGGTGACAGTGCCGTGTACCACTATGCGGCATCAGCCAATGAGTTCAGTAAACTGCCGGGTGCCTACGCCATCCTCTGGGCAGCGATCAAAGAGGCCAAACTGCGCGGATGCCGCTATTTCAACTTCTGGGGGGTGGTGGGGGACGATCAGGAAAAGCATCCCTGGTATGGCCTGTCGCGGTTCAAAAAAGGATTCGGCGGTCAGGAGATCTGGTACCTCCATGCACAGGATCTGCCGCTGAGCTGGCGCTACCATGTGAATCGTGCGATCGAGACAGTTCGTAAATGGAAACGGGGGCTCTGATGGATCAGAGTGCCCGGGCGCGGGAAGCGCACCGAAGGCTGCTGGCTGCTTTCCCGGATGCCCGGCCGGCGCTGATCTATTGGTCAGCCTTTGAGCTCCTCATTGCGGTCGTGCTTTCGGCTCAGACCACTGATATGCAGGTCAACCGGGTCACACCGGAACTTTTTAAAACCTATGCGGATGCCGCCGCTCTCGCCTCTGCCGGCCAGGGGACGGTAGAGCGGATTATCAGGCCGGTCGGTTTTTTTCACCAGAAAGCGAAAACGATCATCGCCCTGGCCCGCAGGCTGCATGAGCAGTTCGACGACCGTATCCCCGATACCATGGATGCACTTACCACATTTCCCGGCGTCGGCCGCAAATCTGCGAATATTGTCCTGGCTCTGGTCTATGGTCTAAACAGTGGGATAGCGGTTGACACGCATGTCGGTCGCATCGCCCGCCGTCTGGGGCTCACCGGGAAGAGGTCAGCGGATAAGGTCGAAATCGACCTGAAACGGCTGATACCAGAGGAGCAGTGGCGTTCGGTCAACCTCACCTGGGTGCTGCATGGCAGAAAGACGTGCCGGGCGAAGGTACCTCTTTGTTCTGTTTGCACGCTTCGCGATATCTGTCCCGGGATCGGCGTCTGAAGGCCTGGAAGGCTTAATCGTACCGAAGGGTGTAGAGGAAGAGGAGCGGCGATCCTGTCCTCCGTTCGATTATGGAGGAGAGTATCAGAGATTTTGTATCCGGTGCCAGGATGGGTATCTGGGCATGGAGAGATTCGATGTCCGGGAAATCAGCCCGGTCGTCAAAAAGCGTGGTCAGATTTTTGCCGTCGTATTCTATCGCAGAGATCTGATGACGCGTCTGGTTTTCGGTCGTGAGCGTGGTCTGAAAGAAGATATGGAGGCTGTCGGGATGCCAGCAGGCAAAATCCAGCTGTTCGCCTTCTTTTGGCGAATACGGATAGAGAAAGGTGTCTTTGAGCTGGTCGTAGTAGGCGATCTGTCCGTCTTCCGAAACGAACAGGAACCTCTCTCCGTCGGGAGACCAGCTGAGCGGCTTATTGATCAGTCTGGGGGCGGTACGCTCACCGGGAGACTGGCTGCTGATATTGATCAGGATAGTCGAGGCGGTCTGATCGGCGAGGAAAATATTATTGTAATCCTGAGAAATGGTCAGGGATACGACGTCAGAAAAAGGGTGTGAGGTTGTTATCTGCCCGCCATTGCCGTCCGGCAGCTCCTGATACCATAGATCGTAAACACTGGTTCCGGTTCTCGGTTTGAGATAGTACAGTCGTGGTTTTTGGAAAAAACCGCTGGCAGGGGCAGAGAACAGCGGCAGGAAGCCTCTGGCTTCAGAGATGACGAGATGTTCGGTCTGGTCGCGGAGATTGATCGTGAGGATCTGACTGTTACGGTTATAGATGAGCGAGGAATTGTCCTGGGCCCAGAGCGGCGACTGAAGCGAGGACGGGTCGGAGGAAAAAAAACTGAGCGAAAGCAGAGACAGGGGGGGAGTTGACGGGTTCTTGATCGAAAAAAAGAAACTGCTGTTCAGGGTGGGACTGGCAGTGGTCGAATTTTCGAAATTCAAAATGCAGGAATTGAGATCAGGCGACCACAAGGCACGGATGGATGTACTGGACAGATCTATCGGCAGAAGTGACTGATAGAGGAGGTCGAACCGGGTCGAATAGACGGAGACGAGAGATGATGTCGGATCAGGAGCAGAAGGGGAGAGGACCACGATCCGTTGAGGAGAGTCGCTTTCTGCAATGCGTGAAAATTCAGGCAGATTCTGCCGTTCGATGACCGGAGATGTAGCAAAGAGGATTACGTCATAGACCTGGGTCGCCAGTTCCGGATAGGTGACAATATTTTTCTGCCAGGGTTGATAATGATCCTTGGTCAGGGTGAGCTGATACCTCTGGGGTTTGAGTCCGGTCACTTTTTGTGGGGTAAGGCCGCTTTCCTTCCCATCGAGGGCGATGGTCGCTCCTTTGGGCTGCGAATGGATGTCGAGTATACCGGTTTTGACTATGGTGCCGTCCTGGAAATCGAACTGCCATCCCTTGGCCAGCAGGATGACGAAGACCACAGAGAGGATGAACAGGGCATTTGGCACGAGCGTAGTGAGAATTTTTCGCATGAGGTACCATAGTTGAGATTATTCCATACGATTGGACATTATACGGTGCAGTCTCTGCTCAGGCAAGTCACTTGGTTGTCTAGTACAGCCTTGACCCGTTATGGGCTAGTACATGTGTCTAGTACATCAAATTGCAAATATGGCATGACTTGTGTATACTCATCTGGTTTTGAGACTACATTGGAGGGAGGTGATTTTGTTTGTTAAAAGTCAAAGTTGGTAAAACCGAACCTATCGATTCCGCGATGCGCCGCCTGTCCAAAAAGGTACAGAAAGCCGGACTGGTCGCTGAAATGAAACGCCGGATGGCGTTCGAAAGCCGCAAAGCGCGTGTCAAACGCCGCAAGGCATCGACTATCAGACGTGAACGGAAACGTGCAGGACTCGCGGTCTAATCACTACCGGCACGGTCAACTATGGCATCAAGCATCTATCTCCGTCTGCAGGGTGATTTGAAGCAGGCCATGCGTGATCATGATGAGGTGAAAAAGGACACGATCCGGCTGATCATCGCTGCCTGCAGACTGGAGAGTGTATCCCATGACGGCGAACTGAACGACGACGATCTCCACGGTATCCTGGCAAGAGAGAAAAAGAATCGCCAGCAGAGCATGGAGGAGTACCGTCTCGGCGGCAGGGAGGATCTCTCTAAGCGGGAAGCTCTGGAGATGCAGGTCATATCTGCATATCTGCCGGTTCAGCTTTCTCCCGATGCGATCGAAAGTCAGGTAAAGGCAGCCATCACCGCCTCCGGAGCCTCTTCCCTAAAGGACATGGGAAAAGTAATGGGTACGTTGAATGCCTCCCTGAAGGGCAAGGCAGACATGAAAGCCGTCAGTGAAAAGGTGAAACAGCTCCTGAGCTGAAATACTGTAAACAGGCATAAAAAAAGCGGGTGATCCACCCGCTTTTTTGTTTGGTCAAAAAGAGCAATTCGATCAGACCTGATAGAGGCCCTGGATGGCGAGCATGACGTCTTCGAACAGATGCCCCCATTCTTCCTGGGAGATGTCTCGGTCGTGATGACCGGGGGATTTCTGGGGGGACCCGAACACTACGATCTTGGTCTGCTTTTCCCCGTCTTTTTCCATGAGTTCGATGCTGGCGATAGAGGCGCCATGAAATTTGAGATAAAAACGGTCAGTGCCTTCGGTGCTATCTTTGGGGTCGATGTATTGATCGTTCCAACCGCATTCGCCACCTGCTTTCAGCTGGTAGTAGAAATTCTCTTCAGCGTAGGCGTTTTTGGTGCGGAGGGCAGCTTTTGCTTTTGGCTTCGGTGCGGTGGTGGTCTTGACCATGCCGATTCTCCTGTTTATTTGTCGATGATTAACTGGGTAGGTGGTCTACTTGTCGATAAATTTCAAACGCAGAGTATGCAGGGCTTCGATGACCGACTGCTGGTATTCTTTCAGCTGATGGAGATCGACGGATGCTTCATGACCGGGCAGCTGTTCAGGATCGCCAAACACATTGATGGCGGTTTTTTTCTGTTCTCCGTCTTCGACCAGCTCTACCTGGGCGACCGGGATGCCATAGAATTTGAGGTAGAAGCGGTCTTTGCCGGATGCGCAGTCGGCGGGATCGACGTACTGGTCATTCCATCCGGTCGATCCGCCTTGTTTCAGCTGATAGTAAAAATCCATATCTGTGACCGCGATCTTGGAAGCGGGTCTGTGTAGAACGACCTGCTTTTCTGCCGTTTTCTTTTTGGTCATGCTGCTGCCTTTCTTTTGAAGCCTGTCAGAATTTAGAACACGCACCAAGTAAAAAAGCGGGTCCCAAGCTTCATTTCAGGCACAAATCTACTCGCTATTATTCCCAAAGTCAAGGCTGAATGCGGTTTTTTGCCTCTGCGGATTTTATGGTACAATCGCGACCGTCAGGGTTGATAGGAAATCGTAAGCACAAACAGTATTACTGGACTAAAGGGGTACGGGCACACATGGAATCTATCCTCATCACCGGCAGCAATGGCGTGCTGGGCACCAAACTTATCCAGGCCGCGATCGGGAATTTTGACGTGATCGCGACCGATCTTCAGGCAGCTCCGCTCAATGCCTGTCTGGGTAGTTTTACCTATGCTTCCATGGATGTCACGGATGAACATCAGGTAGAGGGTATCTTTCAGAAATTTTCCCCTGCTATCGTCATCCACGCAGGGGCATACACGGATGTCGACGGGGCAGAGAAGAACCGGGATCTCTGCTACAGCATCAATGTCACAGGGACACAGAATGTCGCCAAAGCCTGCAAAGGCAAATTGGTCTATATTTCGACCGATTATGTCTTCGATGGGACGGCTGGACCCTATGGTGAGGAGGATCCGATACACACTCTTGGCTGGTACGGAGAGACCAAGTACCAGGGAGAACAGGTAGTCTTGAACTATACAGAAAAAGCGCTCATCTGTCGGACATCCACTCTCTACGGCTTCGCACCACATATCACCAGATACAACTTCGTCGGCTGGCTGATCCGGCAGTTGGAGCAATGCAAGCCGGTCAAAGTGGCGACCGACCAGTATGTGAATCACACGGCGGCGGATGACCTGGCGCGTGTCCTCCTCGACCTCCTAGCCTTCGGTCTGGACGGGGTATTTCATGCCGCCGGTGAAGACAGACTTTCCCGCTTTGAATTTGCGCTGAGGGTGGCGGATTTTTTCAATTTTGACCGGTCGCTGATCCTGCCGGTGACCTGTGCCGAGCTGGGATGGACGGCGCTGCGTCCGCTGCAGGGCGGACTTCTGATGGACAAACTGCATGGATATGCGCACATGATGGATACCTCCCGGCAGTTGGAGGTCATCAAGAAAACGTTCCCCTGGTCGGATCCAATTGCTTAATATTCTCCGGTGATGATGACTGCTTCGCTTACTCATCGGCCGCTTGTTTCTGTTATCGTCCCTACCTGCAACCGGCCGGGGTTGCTAGGGCGGGCGCTGAACAGTATCCGGCAGCAGGACTATCCATCCCTCGAAGTGGTGGTCTGCAATGACGGGGAAGCGGATATCTCGCCGGTACTGGCCGGATTTGCCTCGTCACTGGATATCGTCCTGTCTGTCTCTTCACCGGGGCAGGGAGTGGCTGCGAACAGGAACGCCGGTCTCATCCAGGCCCATGGTGATCTCATCGCCTATCTCGATGATGATGATCTTTTTTCCCCTGATCATATTTCTAGTCTGGCTACGCATCTGGAGGAGACACAGGCGGCATTTGTCTACAGCGATGCCTACCGGTCGTTCTGGCACGACCGTGATACCGACCGCGAGGCGGTGTATCGGGACGTACCCTTTTCCCAGGATCCGGACCCCGGCCTGCTGCTGGTGCGAAATTATATCCCGACCCTGACCGTGCTGCATCGCCGCGAGTGCTTCGAGACCGCAGGAGTTTTTGATGAGACCCTGAAAACCCACGAAGACTGGGACCTGTGGATCCGCATGTCCCGCTCTTTTTCCTTTTCTCATCTCTATCATATCACCTGTGAATATACCGTGCCCTTTGACGGGAGCTCGATCACCGGTGAGCAGCGGAAGGATTTCCTGGACTCGCTGGATACTATTTATCATCGCTATCAGGAATACTCGCAGGGAGATCCAGCGATCGGTACCGCGCAGTCAGCGATGCGCAGGAAAATGGTCCGGGAGATCGCGTATCCGTGGCTTTCGACTGCCAAAAATCTGGTGCGGAGATGGAACAGGTATAAGCGGGTGCCACGGTATTAACGTCAGGAGTACAGAGGGCATGAATACACCCATTTCGATCGTCACCGTCAACTGGCGGAGCAAACAATATCTGCTCGGCCTCATGGATTCCCTGAAGGCACAGGACTATCGACCTCTGGATGTCATCGTGGTCAATAATTCCAGCGAGGATGAATTGCATCTGGAGCAGTACAGCCAGCAGGATTTTTCTGTGCGGGTCCTGGACCCGCAGGCCAACCTTGGCTTTGCCGGAGGTACGAACATAGGGATACAGGCGGCGACCGCACCCTATATCATGATGCTCAATCCTGATACACTGGTTCCCGCAGGTTCGCTGATGCATCTCGCCGGGGCCATGGATGCCGACCCGACCATCGATGTGGCGTTGCCCAAGATCATGCTGGGCAATGACGCCGATCGGTTCGACCGGGTGTGGGACGGGTACAGCCGCTGGGGGCTGGCGCTCTCGACCGGGTACCTGGAGAGAGATGTCGGCCAGTACGACGGCAGGTCAGATGTTTTTGGGGCCCGGGGGGCAGCGTGCCTCTTCAGGCGGTCTTTCTTCGGCGACGTGGGGCTGCTCGACGAAGACCTTTTTGCCTTTTATGAAGACGCTGACCTCAATCTCCGCGGCCAGTGCCAGGGCAAACGGTTCGTCTTTGTCCCCTCCTCCAGGATCGTCCACTTCGGCAATGCGTCGACCGGCAGTCTGCACAATCCGACCGTGGACCGCCTGTCTGCGCGCAACAAGATACTGGTCTTCGTGAAGAACATGCCGGGTTTCCTGCTGTTCTGGCATGGCTGGCGGCTGGTGGCGCTCCTCTGTGCGCAGGCGGTCCAGCATACCTTTATCGTGCGCGATGCCAAAGCCTATTTCTCGGGTATCCTGGATGCGGTCAAGCTGCTGCCGCGCTTCATCCGCAAGCGCAGAGAAGTCCAGAAAAAACGGACGATCAGGATCTGGGATCTCAATGCCAGACTCAAGCAGAGCGAACAGGATTTCGTTGCTTCCCTGAAGAGGCTGAGAGAACAGCAGGGGGCAAAAAAACCATGGTTTTTCCTCATACATAAGTAGAAGTCACATGGAATACGCAGTTCAGATTTTTCTTTTTCTGGTCATCGTCCTCCCCAAGCTTGCATTCATAGCGGTGCCCGGCAGCGGGGTCGGCATCCGGTGGGATGATTTTGCGGTAGCGCTGCTGGGACTGTTCACCCTGGTCCAGCTCATCAGACATCCCTCGAGTCGCGCCCTCCTCAAAGACCGCATCAGCCTGATCTTCCTGACGTTTCTGGCCTGGAGCTTGACAGTCACGCTGGCCGCTGTGGCGTTGGGCAAGGTCCCGAATACCAGTGTAGGGCTCCTGTACTGGGGCAGGCTGGTGCAGTTTTATCTGGTGTATCTGTTGGCCAGACTCGGTGTCTGGGACAGGAAAGCAGTCAAGCAGCTGGCCTGGCTTTTTTCATCTGCTGTCGTGCTGGTCATGCTGTATGCCTGGGGGCAGGTCGCCGGGATTGTCCCTTATTTTTCTACCCTGACCAGCCTGCTGCCCATGAGCGAGGTCAATTTCCTCAATACCGGGGTAGTGATGAGCACGTTCGGGGGGCACTATGACTTCGGCATCTTCCTCGTCATGGTCCTGAGCTTTACCCTCAGCGGCGTGTTCTACTGCATCAGGAATGCAAAGATCCTGCACTGGACCCGAAAAATGAAAGCCCTGGTTTTCTTTGGTTGCGCTGCGGTGAGTGTATCTGCTTTTGTTCTGCTCATATTGACCCGTTCGCGGTCGGCGTACATCGCGCTGGTGGCGGTGATCTTTGTCCTTGGCCTGATGTATCAGCCCATACTGATAGCGCTCTCTGCGGTCATCTCCGCGATCCTCGGATTGTTATTTTTCCAGGGCAAGCTCTCCACCTTCCAACGGCTGGTATCCTTTGGCCAGTCGTACTATGCGATCGACATGAGCACCTACGAGAGACTGCAGAAGTGGATGGCCGTGGCCAGGGATATCACGATCGTCTCTCTCTTCACCGGCCACGGCCTCTCCAGCCTGGGTCCGGCGGTGGATGGTTACTATGTCCGTACACTCGGGGAGACAGGCATGATAGGACTGAGCATCTTTTGTCTTCTGCTGGTGGCGGTATTCCGACAGCTGTTGACCCTGCGCAAGGGAAAAGCCGGGATCACTACCTTTTTTGCAGAGGGGGTGATGCTCTCGCTCATCGCCATTGCCACGCAGGCTGTGTTCATCGATACGTTCGTCTCCTCCAAGGTCATGTATGTGTTTTGGATACTGGTCGCCGTGGTAACTTCCCTGCAAAAGGATTTACCAAAACCGGGCGACGATGGTAGTATGAAGGCCGTCATTTAGCATTTACGGTGAGATGTTCCATGTTTGAAAAAAATGATCCAAAAGTCAGCTTTCCGGAAATTGACCACAAGGTGATCGAGTTCTGGAAGGATAAAAAAATCTTCGAGAAAACCACAGAAGGGCGCAAGGACCGGCCGATCTTCAATTTCTATGACGGCCCTCCCTTTGCCACCGGTCTGCCGCACTACGGGCATATCCTGGCCGGAACGATCAAAGACGCCATCCCGCGCTACAAGACCATGAAAGGTTACTTCGTCCCGCGTCCCAATGGCTGGGACTGTCATGGCCTCCCGGTGGAATACGAGATCGAAAAGGAACTGAACATCTCCGGCAAACCCGAGATCGAGGTCATGGGCGTCGACAAGTTCAATGATGCCTGCAAAGGCATCGTGTTCCGCTATACCTCTGAGTGGGAAAAGACCATCAACCGCATGGGTCGCTGGGTAGACTTCGAACACTCCTACGCCACCATGGACCGTACCTACATGGAGTCCATCTGGTGGGTGTTCAAGCAGATCTGGGACAAGGACCTGATCTACCAGGACTATCGGAGCACGTGGTACTGCCCCCGCTGTGGTACGCCGCTGTCGAACTTCGAAGTCAATCAGGGGTACAAGGATAATGTCGTCGACCCC
>MNZT01000082.1 GCA_001873755.1 Candidatus Wirthbacteria bacterium CG2_30_54_11
CATTTTTAGTGTCATCAAGAGTTCTTCTGAGTATATTTTTATATATTTTTTACTAATTATTTTTCCACTATGTATTAGATCCGATCTTATTCCGTAAATATTTTTCATTTGAGAAAAAGGAGCATATAGCTTCAATTTTTTCATCAGAATGTAACTAGTGATCAACGAGAATCTATATGTTAACTCAGAGTTTGTATTTAGAAATAATGATTCAAGTATCGATACAAGTTCTATAAACGATGTTTCGTTACTCGTGTTTTGATCAATAGCGTATCGATATCTCTCAAACACTTTGCCTATCTTCGGTTGCCCCGCTTCTTTTTTTATCAAATTGAAAAGATAATTTATCTTGGTAATGTCTTTTTTCGTAATTGAGTAAATGCTGTGATCTTTGCCAAAGAGTGGGGTTCCTGTCGTTTGGACTAAAGTCTGTTCTTTATTGAAAATAATGGGAGCAACGATATCTCCGGGGCGATATAATCTTAAAGCTAAGAGAAGAGCAGGAATATCATCTAAGAAATTTCTATCAAATTCTAGAACAAATTGAGCCTTGTATAGTTTATGAATTTCTGGATCGGTTAATAAGTACGTGAGCCTACTATTGTTATTATGAGATTTGCTTACTGATATGGCAGATATAGAACCAATTTTATGTACTAACAAATCATCAATGCCAAACCATTTCAGTCTATCTTTGTTTGTTATTTTCCTGATTTTAAAATGAGAGAAAGAACTATAGGATGATATATCTGTTATTGTAATGTGTATCGGGCAATAAAGGATTTGATTCTCTTTCTTCATTTTCATTCAATCACCGCCTTGATCCTCCTCACTCCTGCTGACGAACTTTCTTCCTTGGTAATCTTGAACGTGCCTACCTGGGCGGTATGCTCGACGTGGGGGCCGCCGCAGATTTCGCAGGAGAAGACTACGCTGGTCTTCGGATCATAGATCGTGTAGACCTTCACCCTGTCCGCGTAGCGGTCCTCGAACATGCCTTCAGCGCCGCGAGCTTTGCCTTCTTCCACGGTCATCTCTTCCATCTTGACCGTCAGGTCAGCCTTGATTGCATCGTTGACGAGTGTTTCGACCTGTTTCTTCTGTTCGTCGGTCATTTTGTCGGTGTGGGAAAAGTCGAACCTCAGCCGCTCCGTCGTGATATTGCTGCCTTTCTGGTGGACATGACCGCCGAGGACTTTTTTCAGCGAGGCGAGCAGGAGGTGGGTGGCGGTATGGTAGCGGACGTGTTGGTCGGTGTGGCCGCCGAGGCCGCCCTTGAACCGTTGCTCGGAGCCGAGGCGGCTTTGTTCCTGATGGACTGACTGGGCGTCTTTGAACTGTTTTTCAAATTCATCCTTGTCGATCTCCCTGCCGGCGGTTTTCAGCTCTTCGATGGTCTGCTCGAGGGGGAAGCCGTAGGTTTCGAAGAAGTAGAAGGCTTTGGCGCCGTCGATTGGTTCTTTCGATTCGATCGCCTTACCTAGTTCCTTGATCCCGCGGTCCAGCGTCTTACGGAATTTTTCTTCCTCTATGGTCAGTTCCGCCTTGATCTTGTCTGCGTTAGGCAAGAGGTGGGGATAGGCTGTCGAGTACTCGGTGATGATGGTGTCGGCGATGCGGGCGGTGAAATTTTCACCGATGTTCAACAGACGGCCGTGGCGGATGGCCCGACGGATCATGCGCCTCAGGATGTAGCCCTGGTCCTTGTTGGATGGCAGCGCCCCGTCGGCCATGATGAACGTCGCAGCGCGCAGATGATCAATGATCACCTGGAACGAGGGTTTGTTGCTGTCATACTTGGTGCCGCTGACGGCCTCGATGGTTGCGATGATGGGGGTGAAGAGCGGGGTCATGAAGATGTCGGGAGTGCCGTTGATGGCAGCTGAGACGCGCTCGAATCCGCCGCCAAAGTCGACATTCTTCTGCTTGAGCTGCTGCCACTTCAAGTTCTCGTCGAGCTGGTACTGGAGGAACACGCTGTTGCCGATTTCGAGGAACCGGCCGGTGTCGTTCCACTGGGCGTATGTCGGGTCAGCGAATCGCTCCGTACCGGGTCCGAAGTCAAAGAACATCTCACTGTCCGGTCCGCCGACCTCGCCCGGGGTACTGCCGCGTTGCCACCAGTTGTCCTTCTTGCTCATGGGGAAGATGCGGACTGAGTCGGTCGGGTCGATCCAGTTTCCTTTTTCATCGAAGTTCTGAGCCATGTCTGACAGCTTGGTGGCTACCCGGGCCTTGATCCCGTACTTGGCGAACACACCTTTCCAGATCTCGATGCTTTCGTCGTCGCGGGGGCAGCTCTCGTCACCCTCAAATACTGATACGAACAGACGGTTGATGTCCATGCCGAACACTTCGGAGTAAAGCTCCATGAACCAGGGGAGCTGTTCGGCTTTGAAGTAGTCGCCGAGCGACCAGTTACCCATCATCTCAAAGAATGTCGTGTGCCGGTCGTCGCCGACCTCCTCGATATCCTGGACGCGGATGGATTTCTGGAAATTGCAGACACGTTTGCCCTGGGGGTGGGTTTGACCAAGCAGGTACGGAACTAGTGGGAACATGCCGGAATTGACGAACAGCAGGGTCGGGTCGTTTTCCGGGATGAGCGGGACATTGGCGATCTCAGAATGGCCTCGGGCTTTGAAAAAGTCGATAAACTGCTTGCGGATTTCGTTGGGGTTCATAGAGCACCTTAGCTGGATACTAGACGATGAGGGTATTGTAGGGGGGAACGGGAGGAGGGTCAATGCAAGGGTTGGTGAAAACGGCATTTTTTGCTATACTGACCCTGTTCCGCATTTTTACCGTGGTTTATGTCGAAAGGGTATACGCATGGCACCACTACCTAAGTATAAGATCAGCAAGGCCGCCCAGGGCAAGCACCGGTCGCATCTGGCGATCAAGGCGCCCGGACTGTCCACCTGCCCCAAGTGCGGGGAAAAGAAGCTTCCGCACCGGGTCTGCCCCAACTGCGGCACCTACAAGGGTGAACAGGTGATCGCGATCAAGGCCAAAAAAGCTAAAAAATAGTGAGTGAGGCGTCAGTGGAGGGGATCGGCGAGCAGCTCCGTGCAGCTCGGGAACACCATCACATCACGCTCAGAGGGGCTTCACGAAGACTCAAGATCCGTGAAGCTTATTTAAAGGCGTTGGAAGATGAGGACTTTGCGGTCCTGCCCCAGGGTGCCTATGTCCTGGGTTTTTTGCGTAATTACGCGCTGCTGCTCCATCTCAACTACCGGGAGCTGCGGGACCAGTACCGCAAACAGTTCGGGGGGAAGATCGCAGAAGAGACCGAGATCGCACCGGAGGCCTCGACCCGCAAAAGGATCGGTTTTATCCTGACCCCTGCCCGGGTCATAGCTTTTACCATCATCGTCGGCAGCGCACTGTTCCTCTGGTACCTGTTCAGCCAGTATCAGTCCCTGACCCGGCCGCCGATCCTCGAGCTCTCTTCGCCTCTGGAGGGTGAGGTGTTCAATGCCCGCTCTATTAGGATCACCGGTCGGACCGACCACAATGCGACATTGAGGATCAATGGAGAAGAGGTACACTTAAGTACCGAGGGCATCTTTGAGCGAGAGTTTGTCGCCCTGAAGAATGGACCGGAAAGTCTGGAAATCGTATCGGAAAACCGTATCAGCGGCAAACAGACGATCATCCATCGGAATTTCAATGTAGCGCTGCCCAGTTCTGATGCGATCCTGCCCAACGGTGGCAATACAACCGGTACGACAGCGCCGGTTGATACCGGTATCACTATCTCGATCCGTACCCTGGACAGTGTCTGGTTTCGGGTCTCGGTCGACGATGGTGCCAATGAAGATTTCCTCATGGAGGACGGACAGACCAGGACGTTCCATGCCAAAAGTAAAATTTATGTCCGTTCCGGCAAAGCGTATGCTGCCTATGTCAGCGTGAACAGTAAACCTGAAGAACTCATGGGGACCACCAGCGTGGTGGAAAGAACGTGGACGCTCAGCGATCTATAGGAGTAGCGGGATGTCCAGCTTCAAAGCGTCTCGGAAGGGCGGGGGGAATGCTCAGAGCAGAAAGGGAAGCCCTGTCGAAGTTCAAAATACCGTGATCAAGGTCAAAAAAGGTGCGGATCAGGTATCGGATCCGTCGTTTGCCTCTCCGGTGTCTTCACCTCCCAAACAACACAAGCCCGCCCCGGCAGTCATCCCTGAGCGACCTTCCGATGATGAGGGTCTGCATGTGGTCAGGCAATATGTCCAGCCCATGAACAAGAGACATATCGGCGGGAGGCGTCTGTCTGTCTATGTCCTCATCGTGCTATCCCTGACCGCTGTCTGTCTCGTGCTTTCGTACTTTTCGCCCTGGGGGCTGCTCGGGCTGGAAAAGCCCTTTGAGCCCGGGGTCAATGTCAATTTTTCTCTACTGAGACGGTTCCCCTATACGAATATCTCCCTGCCTGAGCAGGGAGCAATCATTCGTGAGCCTACAGTCCAGATCGCCGGATTTATCAAGCCCGGTATCAATCTCTACCTCAATAACCGACCAATCAGTTATGACAAAACCGGTTTTTTCAGCACAGAATATATCCTGCAGACCGGAGAAAACATCTTCGTACTGGAAGCGAGACTGGGACACCGGAAAAAATCCGTTACCCGCACGGTGACGTATGATCCCAGAGAAGAGGGAGAGGAAGGGTACATCCCACTCAGTACGCCGATCTCTGATCCTGTTACATCTGAGAATACAGAGGCAGCTTCCGAAGATACTGGACGATCACTGTACCTTCAGTTGTATGCCCAGCCTGAAAGTACCTGGGTAGAGACGGTAGAGGACGGGGTCTTCTCTGAACGCAGAACACTACTGCCTCGTACGCCCATGTACTTCACAGCAGCTGACCGCATCATCGTGCGCGTAGGGAACGGCAGCTCCGTCGCCGTCAAGCTCAATGGGGTTGATCTCGGCCCGGTGGGCAGCTCGAGTGGTGAGGCTGAAAAGGAGTACACACTGGATTCTTTGACGAATTAATTTTAGGAGGTGCGTATGGCAAGCGAGAGTTCATTTGATATCGTCTCGGAATTTGACCGGCAGGAACTGGTCAATGCCATCGATATTGCGCTCCGCGAGATCACGAACCGTTTTGATCTGAAGGACTCTAAAAGCACGATCGAACTTGGAGAGGAAGAGATCACGGTGAATTCTGTGGATGAGTACAAACTGAATGCCGTGGTCGAGATCCTGTTCGCCAAAGCGATCAAACGGAACCTGTCTGCCAAAATATTTGACCGGCAGAAGGTAGAGCCGGCAGCCAGCAGCCGTGCCAAACAGGTCATCAAACTCCGTCAGGGGCTCACCTCTGACCAGTGCCGTGAACTGAACAAGATCATCCGTGAGAAATTCAAGAAGGTCAAAACCCAGATCCAGGGCGATACCCTTCGCATATCAGACAAGAGCAAGGATTCTCTTCAGGATGTTATCGTGTTCGTCCGTGGTCTGGAATTCGAGTCGTCTTTGCAGTGTACGAATTATCGGTGAGATTCTAAGCCAGTAATCAGTATTTGTAGAGACGTAGCATGCTACGTCTCTACAATATTTTAATTAATTATCGCAGCTGCCATGAAATCTTTTTTTCTCCTCACGCTCGGATGTCCAAAGAACTATGTCGACAGCGAAACGCTCTCGCTGGCGTTGTTGAAGGCCGGGT
This sequence comes from Candidatus Wirthbacteria bacterium CG2_30_54_11, assembly GCA_001873755.1. Lineage (GTDB taxonomy): Bacteria > Patescibacteriota > CG2-30-54-11 > CG2-30-54-11 > CG2-30-54-11 > CG2-30-54-11. Next base: position 5,681 of record MNZT01000082.1, read on the forward strand.
ACCGCTCAGAGATGAAGCCGGGCCGGGCCGACCTGCTGATGGTGAATACCTGCGGGTTTTTGCAATCGGCCCTGGAAGAGGCCGAAGGTACTATCGCCAAACTGGGTGCCATTAAACAGCCGGGGCAGCGGCTCATCGCCTTCGGCTGTGCCATCAAGCGAAGTCTTTCACTATTCTCTGACCAGCGTCTGGGTATCGATGAGCGCTATGATACCTGGACCGAGGTTGCCGAGGCGCTGGCACCCAAGGTGGCCAAGCCCGGTGAACGCATTCATACCGGCCTTCCCTATGCCTATGTCAAGATTGCGGACGGCTGCGACGAGCATTGTGCATTCTGTGCCATCCCGTCCATCAAGGGCGGTTTTGTCAGTAAACCTTCCGACGTGATCATCACGGAGATCGGTCACCTGATCGAGCAGGGCATTCAGGAGATCATTCTCATCGCTCAGAACACCACTGCGTACGGTCTCGACTTCCGGAAGACCAGGCAGATGGTGGCAGTTGATACCCTAGACCAGCTGCTTGATCTCATCTGTTCCTCTTTTCCCGAGCTGCCGTGGCTGCGGATCATGTACGCGTACCCCGATTATATTTCGCCGCGGCTCATCCGGGTCATGGTAAAATATCCTTCGATCTGCCACTATATCGATATCCCGCTTCAGCATGCGGCGCCCAGAGTCCTTCAGTCCATGGGTCGGCCGTACAATGTCGATAAAACCAGGAACACCATCGCAGCGTTCAGGCAGGCGATGCCGGATCTGGCGATCAGGACGACGTTCATCGTTGGCTATCCCGGGGAGCTGGAGCCTGATTTCAGTGTGCTGAAACGATTTGTCCGGGAGGTGAAGTTTGATTCTCTGGGGGTATTTCAATATTCCAGGGAACCGGGAACTGCTGCGGCTGCACTGCCGAGACAGGTACGTCCTGATACCAAACTGAGGCGGTATGATGAGCTCATGGGGCTGCAGCAAAGCATCTCCCACGAACGGAACAAATCGTTCGTGGGGAAGACGATACAGGTCCTCGTGGAAGAAGAGGTCCGGCAAAAGAAGGAATTCAATTTTGTCGGCAGGAGTGTGTACAGTGCTCCTGATATCGACGGGGTGGTGTACATCCAGGGTGCAGCGCAGGTCGGTACCTTTGTCGATGTCCATATCACGTCATCCGACGAATATGATCTGACCGGGACGATCGCTGTGTAGGGTGACAGGCAACTGGACTTATTTCCCGTCAGGTTCATTTTTCTATACAACCCCACGGGCTGATGCTATACTTTTGCCCGACTTTACCGACAGGAGGCACGCATGCGCAAAGGACCGTACGACCATCAGGCGATCGAGCAGAAATGGCAGGAACGCTGGGATCACGATCACCTCTACGAGGTCGATCTCGACCATCCGAAAAAGAAATTTTATAACCTCATCATGTTCCCGTATCCCTCTGCCGCAGCACTCCATGTCGGCCATGTCTACTGCTACGGAGGTGCCGACACCTATGCCCGGTACAAACGGATGCAGGGATACGATGTGTTTGAACCCATGGGTTTTGACGCGTTCGGCATCCATGCCGAAAACTACGCCATCACTATCAAGGAGCACCCGCAGGTCGTGGTTCCGCGTAATGTCGAGCATTTCCGCGAAGATCAGATGAAAAAGCTGGGCGCCATGTTCGACTGGTCGCGTGAGGTCAACACGACCGATCCTGACTACTACAAATGGACGCAGTGGGTGTTCCTCCAGATGCACCGTGCCGGGCTGGTAGAACGCAAGGTCGCTGCCGTGGACTGGTGCCCGGGGTGCAAGACAGTGCTCGCCAATGAGCAGGTGATCGACGGCGAGTGCGAGCGTTGTCACAGTCAGGTCGAGCAGAAAGAGCTTGCCCAGTGGTTTTTCAAAATAACAAAGTATGCGGACCGGCTGCTTGCCGGTCTCGACAAGATCGACTGGCCGGAACGGACCAAGGCGCTCCAGAAGCACTGGATCGGCAAGAAGGTCGGCATCGACATCACGTACAAGATCGACGGGCAACCCGACAAGTCAGTGGTCTGCTTCACGACGCGCCCAGAGACCAATTTCGGGGCCACGTTCGTCGTCCTGGCACCCGAGCATCCTTTCGTCGACTCTTTGACCACACCTGAGCAGAGAGCAGCGGTGGGTGCGTACCGGGAGCTGGTGAAGAAGAAGAGCGACATGGACCGTACGGAACTTTCCAAAGAGAAGACAGGCGTGTTCACTGGTTCCTACTGCATCAATGACCTGAACAGTGCCAGAATGCCCGTCTGGGTCGGTGACTTCGTACTCGCGCATTTCGGTTCCGGCGCGGTAGTGGGTGTACCTGCTCATGATATCCGTGATTTTGAGTTCGCCCAGATGGCAGGAATACCTGTTATCCGCGTCCTGGAAAAGGATGGCGACCGCTCAGAGATCACCAAAGGCGAACAGGTCTGGGAGGACGCGGGGACGGTCATGAATTCAGGGTTCCTCGACGGCATGCCCTGGGAGCAGGCCCGGGAAGCCATCATGGACCATATCGAGAAGAACGGCTGGGGCACACGGACCGTGAGTTTCCGCCTTCATGATTGGTGCATTTCCCGTCAGCGGTACTGGGGACCTCCTATACCGATGATCCACTGCGAGAAGTGTGGTTGGGTTCCCGTTCCTGAAAAAGACCTTCCTGTTCTTCTGCCCAAGATCGTCGAGTACCTGCCGGACGGCAGCGGCCGTGGCCCTCTGGCCCGGGTCGAGTCGTTCGTGAAGACGGAATGTCCTGTCTGTCATGGCCCGGCAGAACGGGAGACCGATGTCTCTGATACGTTTCTTGACTCTGCCTGGTATCAGCTCCGCTATCCGTCGACCGAGTTCGGCGAAAAACCATTTGATGATGAGCGCAGCAGGAAGTGGTTGCCGGTCGACATGTACATCGGCGGCATCGAACATGCCACCATGCACCTCATCTACTTCCGTTTCGTCACTATGGTCCTCCATGACCTGGGATACTTCGACTTCGACGAACCATCCTTGAAGCTTCGCCATCAGGGGCTCATCATCAAGGATGGCGCCAAGATGAGCAAGTCCAGAGGTAATGTGGTCAACCCGGACGAGTACATCCGCAAATTCGGCGCTGATGCGTTCCGCACCTACATGTTGTTCATCGGGCCCTACGAGGACGGTGGTGATTTTAATGACCGGGGAATACTTGGTGCGTCGCGCTTTTTTGAAAAAGTCTGGGATGTGCTTCTGACCCCCTCGCTTTCGGCGAAGCTCGCCTCAGAAGGCGGCCTTCCCCCCTTGGCAGGGGGGCCAGAAACCAAGGTCTCCCTGGCCAAGCTTCACGCAACCGTGAAAAAGGTCGGTGACGACCTGGAAAACCTTCATTTCAATACCGCCATCGCTTCGCTCATGGAGCTCGGTAACTGGCTGAAGGAATCAAGCGGTTATCTCAGTCCTGACCAGTGGAAAGAGGTCTGTTCGACAGTCCCCAGGCTGCTGGCTCCCTTTGCTCCGCACCTCGCAGAGGAACTATGGGAAAAACTTGGCTTCGCCTACAGCGTCCACAATCAGCTGTTCCCGATCTATGATGAGTCGGAGCTTGTTGAGAGCTCGTTCGTCCTGACCGTACAGGTCAACGGCAAGGTCAGGGATACCTTCACTCTGCCGCTCGATATCACGCAATCAGACGTCGAAAAAGCCACGCTGGAACGGGAAAAGGTCCAAAAGTGGCTGGAAGGCAAAACCGTAAAAAAAGTGATCTATGTGCCGCGCAAACTGATCAATATTGTGATCTAGGTTGGCGGGTTCAGGTTGGAGTCTGAAGTTGGAGGCGCTGGCTCAGAAAGCGTGGTGTCATCTTCTATTTCTCTGACTTTCTGGGCGAGAGCTTTCAGTTCGGTCAGGTCGTCGGGTTCCATCAGGTACCCTTCGTTCTGCACGGTCAAGAGCGGATCTGCGAGGAATGTGCGTCGGAACACATCATCCTTCAGGCACCGCTTGAAGATCAGGGAGAACGGGTCAAGTTCCAGTGGTTGGTGGGCTGGTTTGGTCACTGAGTGGATAGTGATGCTCAAGCGGGGACCCTCCGAAGTGAAATACTTTTTCTAGAATGAAAAGAGACTCCGATGTGTTCAGGGGGTCTCTTTTGTAGTTTTGCTGCCTTTTGATCCGCAGGGACCAATGAATAAAGTATATGGGCAGATCGGATGCAGGTCAATGTCCTGGCAGCGCTGATTTGATTTTATACCCGGTTGGCATACAATCATCACCGGAGGAGAGCAGATGGCGATGGAAGAGAAGAAAAAAAGCAGACGGGTCCAGGATTTCTGCGTATTAGTGCTCGCAGGACTCGTCCTCACGATGTCAGGATGCGGCGGTTTTCCCACCAGGCAGACAGCCTTACCGTTATCAGATCTACAGGAGGCAAAAACCATGACCACTATCCGTCAGAGCGCAGTGGCAGGACAGTTCTATCCGGCTGATCCAGAAGAGCTAAGGACAGAGATCGACACCTACTTGAGAAATGCAGAAGCGGATATGCCGGAGATGCCGGGCAAGCCCCGGATGCTGGTGCTGCCGCATGCCGGCTATGTGTTTTCCGGGCGGGTCGCGGCCTACGGGTTCGCTGCGCTCGAGGGGCACCGCTATGACACGGCGGTCGTGGTGGCGGTCAGTCACCGGGCATCTTTTGACGCTATTCATGTGTATGACGGCGAGGGATACGCGACACCTCTGGGCACGGTAGCTATCGACCTGGGCAAAGTCGCTCAGCTGAAGAAGTTCAGTACTCGATTTGAAAATGTTGCTGCCGCTGAGAGCGGGGAGCATTCGGTCGAGGTCATGGTTCCCTTTCTTCAGCAGGCCCTTGGTGGCTCGTTTACTCTGGTTCCCATCATACTGAGCGGAGACAACGAAGGGGATATCGAGATTCTGGCGGCTGCTCTGGAAGGGATCGTGGACGAAAATACCATCGTGATCGCGAGCTCTGACCTTACTCATTACCCGAGCTATCAGGATTCGGTTATCGCGGACGACCGGACCGTAGAAGCGATCATGAGCGGGAATCCGGACACACTTGCGTCCACGATCAGGGAGATGGAAGGCGAGAATATTTCGAACATTGATACCTTTGCCTGCGGAGAGCTGGCGATCCGCACTATCATGACGCTTGCGCATTCACTTGACATCAATTCGGTTACTACCCTGAACATGGCCAACAGCGGCGATGTCGACGAGGGCTCTGAGGACCGGGTGGTCGGGTATGCCGCTGTAGCTTTCAGCAAAGAGCCCACAGGGGTTGATCTGACCGACACCGAAGTCGAGCATGCGGACATAGGTTTTACCGGGGATGAAGTACTGTCAGCCGATGCCAGGCGCGAAGCGCTCGGGATCGCGTACGCGACCTTGAACTCCTTTGTTGAAGATGGTGCAGAGCCGAACTTCGAGCCCGCGTCCACGGAACTCTATGTCCCCCTGGGAGCCTTCGTCACCCTGCTGAAGAATGGCGGTCTCAGAGGCTGTATCGGTCTGTTCGAAACTGACGAGCCGCTCTGGAAAGTACTTCGTGACATGACCGTGGCGGCTGCCTCCGAAGACAACCGGTTCGACCCGGTCACTGCCGCTGAACTCGAGGACATCACCATCGAGATATCCGTGCTTTCGCCTATGAAACGCATTTTAGACCCGCTGACCGAGATCGAGATCGGCCGGCATGGGGTGTATGTGAAGAAGAACGGGCGGGCCGGAACCTACCTCCCCCAGGTCGCCACGGATAACAACTGGGATCTGGAGACCTTCATGGACTCGCTCTGTGGGCAAAAGGCAGGGATAGGGTCGGACAGTTGGAAGGATGGGACGGCGGAGGTGTATACCTATACGGCACAGGTGTTCGGGGAGTAGTCCTGAGCGAACTGGTATTTCAACGGATGCGATGTAGCCACTGGGATGAGATCTGCTGAAAAACAGCCAGGTAGTCCTCCAGCCAGACTTTTTCGTCCGGGTCTTCCAGAAAACGGATGATATCCTGGACGATCTTGCCCAGGTCGGCGGTGCGGATCTTGGCATCGAGAGCCGCGATGACATCCTGGCCGGTATGGAAGGCAGGACTGCCTCCTGCCACTTGCAGATTGAGGTTGAGGTAGTCCAGGTTGATCGTCTGGCCGCGTTTCAGATACCAGATCAGATCATAATAATCCCTGCCTTTGTCATATGCCCGGTTCAGGATGGCACTGATCTTTCCGGCGAACAGGGTGGGTTCATTGTGTTTGAGGACAGGGAAGATCTCGTCAAATTTATTGACAAAGTAGGATTGAAGCGCATCGTCCGAGACCGGGACGGGATTGGTGTCGATTTCCATTTTGATATGGATCTTCTGATTCTTTGGGAGATTGAGATCGAATTGTTCCAGCACATTGGCAAAACGAAAAAATGATTTCTGGACAGTTTTGTCTTCGTTGACCGTCATATCCAGTTCAAAACCATGGCTGGTCAAAAAAAGCAGGATACCGTGATCGAGATCCGCCAGGGAGTAGTCAGGGATGACCCTGTCCCGGGCAAAGTCCAGATCCTCGGAATAGCGTCTGAGGTCATGGCAGATACGCAGGCAGGTACCGCCCATAAATGCCAGACCTCTGCCGTATTTGGACTGGTAGATGGCTTTGAGGATCTGCACCTGGAGGTATTCCCGGGTGAGATTGATGATGTTCTGGTCGGTCAGCGTTTCAGCGTTTCTGGCTTGCTGGACCAGTTGTTTCAGATGCTGCATGGGAGTAGAGGCTGGTAAGTAATAAACCTAACTTTCGAGAGTGGAACAGGGCGGCAAAGGAACGGGCGAGATCGAGATCGAAATGATCAGGCAACCTGAGACGGCTTTCGTCCCAGAAGGTGTCGGAGGGCTCCAGCCGCGACGAATTGAGATAGAGGTAGTCGATCAGGGCTTTTTCCGGCGTAGCCAGCAGGGACGTGGTGTCAAAGCCGGCAAAAGCAGAGGATCTGATGGTACGAAAGGAGAAATCGCCACGAGGGGTACGAAATGTGCGGGTCGGCCTGGTGGTGACGAGGGTGTAGGTAAAGACCGCCTCCGGGATGATACCATGGAGATTCAGGATGTATTCGAGGCTGAAATAACAGGGGGAGCAGAGTTGGGAAGCGATAATTTCTATACCAGGGTTGCTGTCAGTGAACAGATACACGCCACGTTTGAGGCGGGTCAACTCCCCCAGTCGGGTCCAGGTATGCAGCTGCAGGTTGATCAGATCGGTCTGATATGCATACGCGACTATCTGTGCTTCGTGTGTGGTGAACACATCTTTTTTCATCTGCCGGCGGAATTCTTTGAACTTCATCGTTCCACTTAATTATATAAAAATATAATTAGATGAAACAATTGTAGGATGGAGGATGGCGGATGTCAAGGAGGCAAGAAGCAAATACTGATGCGTGGAGAATCATTTTCTAGGGTGCCGACTATCCGTTATCCAGATCACCTTCCTTTGTCCTGTCTTTCTTTTTTATGGTTGCTTGCTTAGGCTCACCGGAAATTTTCCCCTGGAATTTAGTTGACAGGATTTTCAGGCAAACAGCTTCTCCACTCGATAGAGGAAGAAGGCAGGATCTCTGACACCACGAAGCAGAGCTCTAAATCCTTTCAGTTTGGCATTGAAGGATTCAGCCCCTGCGTTGGTTGACCTGTGTTCAAAGTAGTTCACGATCTTGCCCAGGTTGTTCATGATCGTCTGACTGGCTGAAACCAGGGTTGGCAGTTTACTGGCTTTGACGTTGAGAGCCCAGGCTTTTATCAGCTCAGTGATCTCCCACTTGCTCAGGCGTTTGTTTTCATAGATGCCTCGAAAGTCCATCGATAGATCAAATGCCAGTTTCAGTTTCGGGAACTCCCGGAACAAGATTTCACCTCGTTCACTCTGGCTCTCCGTCCATTTCTCTTGTGGCTTGAACAGCAAATATCGACTGCGAGCCAACAGTTGCTTCTTTGTATCCCCATTCTCGTACCGGAACGGATCGTAGTGGCGTCGTTGCTCCCGGGCTGCTTTCTCCAGCTGGTTGTCCTCGTCGATCGCTTTCCTGCGTTCCAGAATCCGCAGTTCCTGTACCGCCTCATGTACCAGCGCCTGGACATGGAACCGATCCGCTACCACGGTGGCGCAGATGAAATTGGTCCGGCAGATCCAGTCCATGTTGTTCGCCAGATCCGCAGTGATCTCGGTGACGCCCATCTTGATTTCGAAGGGCACAGGGTTGAGCGCTCTGCTCACCACTTCGTTCTTCGTCCCTTTGATCATGGCGGCGAGGCAACCTTTCTTTCCCTTTGCATCTTTGTTGGTTATCGCTGTGTAGGCCTCTCCGTCATGCATTGCCACGTCATCGATGCTCATGCGAGGGCCGAAGTTCTCCGGATACACCAAGGCCTCGACATTCCGTTCCTGCTCCCAGTCCCGGAAGTCACTCAAATGTTCTTTGTACTGTTTCTCCAGGGTGCTGGGCTCAAGATGGTTCCACAGCGCGATCTGACTGATCGGCAGAGGGGTAGCATCAATCGTAACCTTTTAAAAAAAGTGCGAACTCTTTTTGCAGTTGGGTCCCCGGAGTCTTGACCTCGATGTCGCGCCTGTACCACCTGTCTACGCCTTCAAACTTCCAGGAGCGGCGCTTGAGCAACAACTCTCCCTTCCGTCCTCGGAACGGATAGTCGTTCAGCGTCACGTTGTCGAGCGAGGAACTGATGATCTTCTTTCCCTTGCCATGGCGCAGGTACGCCTTTCAGATCTCGCTTCTCGATAAGCGTGACCCGAAACAGAACGGGTGTCTTCTCGACACCCTCGATGTCAAAATACTCACACAGGCCTTCTGGCAGAAACTCCCATAAAAGATCTTCTGTGTTCATGTTCGGGTATCCCTAGATGCTATACCCGAATTCTACTCCAAAAGATTCCAGGGGAAAA
>MNZT01000122.1 GCA_001873755.1 Candidatus Wirthbacteria bacterium CG2_30_54_11
CGGCCAGAACCGTTCCCTGCCGCTGAGCTGGGTTTCTGAGGATCCTCAGATCCAGTCGTTCGTCGTCCTCCTGACCGATGAGCACGAGATCGCCCAGGATTTCGTGCACTGGCTGGTGGTCGATATCCCCTCTGATGTCCGGTCGTTGGTTGAGGGGGCTTCCGGCACGGTTGCTCTGCCGGCCGGCAGCCGGGAACTGACCAATGACTACGGGTTGGCTGGTTATGGCGGACCCTGGCCTCCGGCCGGTTCCGGAAGACATGAGTACCGGCTGACGGTCTATGGCTTGAACACTGCTACGGTTGTTCTCACCGGCCAGGTATCCAGGGCGGACCTGTTGGAAAATATCGCCAGCCATATCGTAGCCACGGGTTCCACCACCGGATACTTTGAGTTGTAATATGCCTCTCATCATCGACGGAAATAACGCGGTCGGCCACTGGGGTGGGATAGAGGAGGACTCCCTGGTCCGGCTCCTGTCCTCCTATTCCCGCAGTCGCCACCTGCGCATCGAACTCTTCTTCGACGGGGAGCGGTACCTGAGTGCCGGCTCGACCTCTGAACTGCTCAGGATCCACTATTCGGGGCACGGCCACAGCGCGGATGACGCGATACTGCAGTTCATCAGCACGCTCCGGGACAAGTCGAACTGGCGCCTGGTGACTGATGATCGGGAACTGCAGCGCGAGGCGTCCTGGATGCATATGCCGTATCAGAAGGTGGTGGAGTTGAAGAAAGAGGTAAGGACTGCGGGCCCTGCACCCAAGCGAATGTCAGATTCAGAGCCTGCACCGGACAAACCGGGATACGAGGCGGACCCTGATGAGCTGATGCAGGCGATGATACGGGGGAAGAAGAAATGATCTACGCCCCCAGGCGTCATCATCGGCGTTCGATACGGCTGCAGGGATATGACTATTCACAGGCTGGCGCGTATTTCATCACGCTCTGCACAGAGAGGCGGGAACGCTTGTTCGGGAAGATCGTGGGTGGAGAGATGATATTGAATGATGCTGGGGTGATGGTTCAGACTGTCTGGGAAGAAATTCCGCGATTTTATCCGGGTGTCGACATCGATGTTTTTCAGTTGATGCCGGATCATGCACACGGCATCATTGTTTTGACTGGAGATACGAATGTTGTATCTCTTCGTCTTGATGAATTGTCTCCCGTCGGGGCCGCCCCCCGCTTTTGGCGAGGCTCGTCTCCGAAGACGGCCCGTGGCCGCCCTCTTGTGGAAATTGATGATGCATTTGATGATGAAATTATTCATGCAATAAAAATTAATTGCGGGAAATTCGGGCAGGCACGGGGGCCGGCCCCGACGGATCAATCCTCTCAATTGTCGCTCCCTGATGTTGTTCATCGATTCAAGACCATGACCACGAAACGGTACGCTGATGGCGTCAAAGGCCATGGCTGGTTGCCATTTCCTGGAAGATTATGGCAACGGAACTATTATGAACGGGTGATCCGCGATGACGCGGAATTAGAACGAACCAGAGAATATATTATTGCGAATCCGGGGGAATGGAAGGGATAGGACAACCACGGGGGGAATGATTTGGACAACCACGGGGGGAATGATTTGGACAACCACGGGGGGTTGCCCCTACAAGAAAACATTTAAACACGGTATACTGACCGTGTTTTTTGATACAACCGGTACGGGACGACATGACCACACCTGCCCCCCTCATCATCCTCGCGATACTGGAAGATCTGTGTGCTCCTTCGGAGGCACAGATTATCTTTTCGCGCATCGTATGCGGCGAAGCAGATGTTTCGCAGGGGCTGCTCACTGCTTTTCCAGACCTGAAAGAACATGACATTTCGACGGTTCCGCTGCTGACCAACCGACCGGTGACTATTCAGGTTTATGCCAAGGAGACAGGTGTCCTGTCCGGGATGGGACCGGCGCGCGATACCTTTGCTTTTGTCGATCCGCGCCTGAAATGCACAGAACTGATGCAGGACGGCGACCCGATCAAGCCTATGAATATCGCCCTGGAGGTCTCAGGCGATCTCTGGTCACTTCTGGTCGCTGAGAGGACTGCGCTCAACTTCGTCTCGCATCTCTCCGGCATCGCCACCAGGACGCGCGTTCTGGTGGACGCGATCGCAGGAACCGCTACCCGTTTTCTGGACACCCGGAAGACTATCCCGGGTTACCGCCAGTATGCCAAGCAGGCGGTGATACATGGCGGCGGGCTGAACCACAGGATTGGCCTGTACGACATGGTGCTGGTGAAAAACAACCACATCGACGCGATCGGCAGTATCACTCAGGCGGTGCAGGCAGTGCGGGCGAAATGGGGGAAGCAGTATCCCATCGAAGTGGAAGCCAGGGACCTCGACGAAGTGGGGGAGGCTCTGGCCTGCGGTGTGGACAGGATCATGTTTGACAATATGCCGCTTGTTCTCCTCAGAGAAGCAGTCAAGACAGTTGATCACCAGACCAGGACCGAAGCCTCTGGAGATATAACGCTGGAAACGATACGGACAGTCGCCGAGACCGGCGTTGACTTTATTTCGGTAGGCGGAGATCTCACGCTGGCACCGCCGCGGCTTGATTTTTCGCTGAGGATCAAATAATCAACGAAGCAAATAAGCAATGAAACAAATGATCTGATAATCAATCAATGCAGACCCTTCACCCTTCGACTCCGCAGACTCCGCTCAGGGTTCAGGGTGACACGAGACTTAGAATTTCAACAAATCAAGGTACTTCATGCAGCAGAAACGATGGGTAGTAGCAGACAAGGCGCCGGACGAGGTGCTTCAAGAACTGAGTTCCTATGGGTCTCTGGCCGCACAGCTCATGTTCAACCGTGGCATCACGACAAAGGCAGACGCTGAAGCGTATCTGAATCCGTCGCTCAGTCAGCTGCATGATCCTTATCTCCTTTGCGATATGGACAAAGCGGTCGAGCGAATACTGAAGGCAAGAGAGGCGAAGGAGAAGGTCGCGGTGTTTGGTGACTATGATGTCGACGGGGTGGCAAGTACGGTTCTCCTGACGCAGGTATTCCGTCAGATCGGTCTGGAGACCAGACCCTATATACCGGAGCGCATGAGCGAAGGGTATGGGCTGAATCTTGACGCTATGGAACTGCTCGCCAGAGAAGGCATTACCTTGATCGTCACCGTGGACTGCGGCATCAGCGGCGGGGCTGAGATCATTCGCGCGGCCGAACTCGGGATCGATGTCATCGTGACCGACCACCATCATGTGACCGGGGAACTGCCGGCGGCGTACGCTGTTATTGACCCGAAACGGGAGGACTGCGGCTATCCGTACCCGGACCTTGCCGGGGTCGGACTGGCCTATAAACTGGCGGAAGCGGTGCGAAGGACGGTGTCCTTCGGCTACGAGCACGATCCCTTCGATCTCGTGGCTCTCGCGACTATCGCCGATATCGCTCCGCTCACCGGGGAGAATCGGACTCTGGTCGCGCTTGGACTTGCGGCGATCAACCGGACCAAGCGTCCTGGTTTGCTTGCGCTCATCGACTGCGCTGATATCAAGCGCGGAACGGTCGACAGCTATCATGTCGGCTTTTACCTCGGCCCCCGGCTCAATGCGGCGGGGCGGCTGACGCACGCCAAACAAGCCCTTGAACTCCTGATGGCGGATGAGGATTCACTTGCTTTGAAACTTGCGAGAGAGCTGACTTTGCTCAACAAGGACCGTCAGGATCTGACCGTCAGCATCGTCGAGCAGGCCAAAGCTGAGATCGAGAAGCAGCTGGGGAACAAAGTGTTCGTCATCTCTGGAGAATCCTGGCCATCAGGTATCGTTGGACTAGTGGCCGGGAGGATCTGTGAATCCTACTACCGACCTGTTTTCGTGCTGGAAAAAGGAGAAATGACCAGCCGTGGTTCTGCCCGTTCGATCGCCGGTTTTCATGTTGCGGAAGCTCTTACTGAGTGTCGCGATCTATTGAACCGGTTCGGCGGACATGCGCTGGCCGGTGGGTTTGAGATTGACAATGTAAAACTGCCGGAGTTCATCGATAGACTTGAAGCCATCGCAGAGAGAACACTGGATGCAGAGTCACTGACCGCTCAGCTTCGGATCGACGCCGAGGCTCCCTTGAACTCTGTCACTTATGATTTGTGGCGGACGACGGAACGCATGCGGCCGTTCGGGTACCACAATCCGTCGCCGGTGTTCATGGCTTCCCGTGTCGGCATGCGTTATTTGAAGAAGATCGGAGCTCAGCAGAACCACTTGAAACTTGTCGTGGAGCAGGGTAGCTGTAAACTTCAGGCCGTGGGTTTCAACCTGGGTGAACTGTTCGGAGTGCTTTCGCAGGAGCCGTACGCTGACATCGTGTTCTCGGTGGATGAAAATGAGTGGGAAGGGGTAAAGTCCCTCCAGCTCAAGCTGAAAGATATCCGTCCTGCGGGATCGTCGTTCGCGAACGACATCCCATCCCGTTAGCTCATTTTGAAAGGTGCCCATGCCTTCTGCCGTATCCAAAACATCCCCGAAATCAGGCTGGCTGTTCCCGTTCATTCTCTTCTGTTTCGCCGGAGCGTTCAGTCTCTATCCGCCGCTGGACCCTGACCTGCCCTGGCATCTGAAGGTCGGGCAGCAGATCTGGAAGGGGCAATTTCCCTTTGCCGATTCGTTTTCCCATACCATGACCGGATACCGCTGGGTGGATCACGAGTGGCTGACCGATGCCCTCATGTTCGTGTTGAAAAGCATCGGTGGGTACATCCTGCTGGCAATCCCGTTCATTCTGGCTTTTCTCGCTGCCTTTTATCTGGCGGTGCGCACCGGCCGCCTGCTGGCGGGCGAGCGCGAACCCAACAAGCTTCTGGAATTTGCCTTGGGAATCTGGGGACTGCTCACCGTGAATTCGGTCCTCGGGACGAGGCCTCAGATATTGTCGCTTCTGGGATTTTCTGCCGTGCTGTATATTCTGGTTCTCTTCTTCCTGGGCAGAGGCAACCATCTCAAATGGCTGCCCCTGATTCTGCTGGTCTGGGCGAATCTGCACGGCGGCTATGCCATCGGCCTCGTCCTCATCTTTGCAGCCTACTTTGCGGTATTCTCCCGCTGGCTGTCCGGGAAGCTTGGCTTCTTCAGTCTTGAGGGGGGCGGAGAATTGGGATTGACCGCTGCGAAGCCGCTGGCAGTGGCGGGCTTCCTTTCTCTCGTGGCTGTCTGCATCAACCCCTATGGTCCCGGCCTCCTCTACGAGTCATTTCGGACCGCGACCGACAGCTATGCCCGGACTCACATCATGGAATGGCTCCCGGTCACCATCACCCAGACTCAGGGACTGCTCGTCTTCGTCATGCTTGGCTTTGCCCTGGCAGGTGCCCTGATCCGGGAGATCACCATCCCCTGGTTCTACTATTTTTTTCTGCTGCCCCTGGTGTACCTGGGCCTGTCGAGTTATCGCCACATACCGCTTCTCGTCCTGGTTCTCCTTCCGCTTATCTATCTCACTTTTGGCTCGCTTAAGGCGGTCCGACTGTTTTTTTCAGAGACATTTCACCGAAGCTTTGCCTGGAAAAAAGGTTTTTTCCAGACGCTGCTCAATCTCAGTCTGGTAGTCTGTCTGGGAGGACTTCTGGGGATGCGCGGCCTGGAATTTGTGGTATACTCACTGTATCAGGGAGAGAGGGACCAGGCGGCAGAGCAGCCCGCGGGCGCGGTTGCCTATCTCCTCGACCATCCCCGGGAGGGTGAACTGTTCAATACCTACGGCTGGGGTGGCTATCTGATCGGCAGGATGGATGGGGTCAGGGTATTTATTGATGGCCGGATGGCCAGCTGGAAGAGCGGTGATCAGCATATCCTGGAGACCTACTACGATATCATAGACCTGCAGGGTGACTGGCAGGCTGAGCTCGACCGTTATTCCGTTACGCAGGTCCTGCTGGCCCCTGAGGAACCGCTGATAAGTGCGCTTTCACTGATACCCGCCTGGCATGAGACCTACAGAGATGACATAGCCGTCATATATGAAAAATATCCATGAACCCAGATTTCAGCGCCTATGCATCGCTGGTCGAATATCTTCCGGAAAAGGAACGTTCCCAGATCCGGAAGGCTTTTGACTATGCCATGGCTGCGCACGAAGGACAGCTCAGGAAAAGCGGAGAGCCGTATCATGTCCACTTCATCGCTACATTTTCCGAACTCGCTCTCATGCATATGGATTCGGCGTGTCTGATCGCCGGGATGCTTCATGATGTGCCGGAAGATACCGCACGCACCACAGAAGATGTGGGTGAGCAGTTCGGGGCAGAGGTGGCGAATCTCGTGAGCGGCGTCACCAAGCTGGGCCGTGTCCGCCTCAGGAGCAAGGAAGAACAGCAGGCCAACAATCTGCGGAAGATGTTCCTGGCCATGGCTGATGATGTGCGGGTCATCATCATCAAACTCTGCGACCGTCTGCACAACATGAAAACCATCGAATATCTGCCGCGTCAGAAGCAGAAGGGCATAGCTGCGGAAACGCTGGAGATCTACGCGCCCCTGGCCAACAGACTTGGTATGGCGGAAATCCGCTGGCAGCTCGAGGATCTGTGTCTGAAGGCGCTCCATCCCAAAGTGTATGATGATATAGAGCGTCAGGTGCAGGAATCGAGAGAGCAGCGGGAAGCGACCATTTCGGGCCTGATCGATAACCTCGAGACGGCGCTGGCAGACGCCAATATCATGGCCCGGGTCTACGGCCGGCCGAAACATTTTTACAGTATCTATCGCAATGTATATGTCATCGGCAAAGAGAGCAGTATCAATGATGTCCTCGATTCTCTCGGGATCCGAGTCATCGTGGAAGATATCAGGGACTGCTATCAGGTGCTCGGTCTGGTCCACCGCATCTGGCGGCCGATCATGGGCCGGTTTAAGGATTACATCGCGATCCCCAAGGCCAATGGCTACCAGTCACTCCATACCGGGGTCATCTGCGGCAAAGGATGTCAGCTGGAAGTGCAGATCAGGACCGAGGAAATGGACTATTTTGCAGAATATGGACTGGCCGCGCACTGGCGGTACAAGGGCAGCTTTGACGAGTATGACAAAAAGGCCGAGGAGCGCATGAACTGGATCCATCAGCTTCTGGACTGGCAGAAGGAATTTCGGACCGCTCTTGATTTTGTCGAGTCCCTGAAACTGGATCTGTTTGAGGATCAGATCTTCATCTTTACTCCGCGGGGAGATGTGAAAGACCTGCCCAAGGGTTCGACACCCGTGGACTTTGCCTATAGCGTCCACACTGAGCTGGGGCACCGCTGCATCGGAGCCAAGATCAACAACCGGATGGTGCCGCTCAATTATGAACTCCAGATGGGCGACATCGTCGACATCCTGAAATCATCCAAGCCCCATGGCCCCAGCCGCGACTGGCTGGATTTCGTAAAGACCAGCGGAGCCAAGGAAAAGATCCGTTCGTGGTTCAGAAAAGAACAGTTTGAGGACAATATCGTCTCCGGAAAGCGCAGAGTGCAGGAAGAACTGCAGAAACTGCACCATATCAACCTCCTCGAACTGGACAAGGACAAGATCGAAGAAGTCTCCAAAAGTTTTGCTTATAAGACGGTGGATGATCTGTGGGCGGCAGTCGGCTATGGAGCCATAACTCCCTTCCAGATCGTCAGGCGGATCATCGGGAACGAGACAGAGCTTTTGCCTCTGCAGGCATCTGTCCAGGCGCTGGCTTTGTCGAAAAAATCCAAACAGCAGCTGGAGATACGGGGAGTCAGTGATTTCCTCATCAAGATCGCGCCCTGCTGTCAGCCCCTGCCCGGGGACAAGATCGTCGGATATATCACGAGGGGAAACGGCATCACCATACACCGGGTGTCCTGTAAAAATGTCGTGAATGCCCGGAAGACCGAGCCGGAGAGAGTGACCCCGCTGGAGTGGGAGGAAAAGTTCTCCACCGAACATGAGGTCAATCTCGTGGTGGAAGCACGAGACCGGGTAGGTCTGGTGAGGGATATAGTGGGATTCATGGGGGACCGGAACATCTTCATCACCTCCGTGAACTACACCCAGGACAAACAGCTCAATCATGCCCAGATTTTCATTTCCATCCATGTGAAGTCCATGTCCCAGCTCAGTACCCTGATCCATGCGCTCGAAAGCATGACCGGCGTTTTTTCCGTCAAACGGGTGCTGGCTCGACCATCCTGATATCATTTTACCCCAGAAAGCAGGCTCTGCATGTCCAAAGGAGAGCGTCCTTTTGAGCTCGTTTCGCAGTTCAGTCCGACCGGCGACCAGCCTCAGGCGATCGAAAAACTGAGCAGCGGGATCGCGGCAGGTCACAAATTCCAGACGCTGCTCGGGGTCACCGGCAGCGGTAAAACGTTCACCATGGCCAAGATCATAGAGCAGACGCAGCGGCCGGCTCTGATCCTGGCGCACAACAAGACGCTGGCGGCCCAGCTTTTTGCCGAGTTCCGCGATTTTTTCCCGCACAACCGGGTCGAATATTTCGTCAGCTACTATGATTACTATCAGCCGGAAGCCTATATCCCGACCACGGATACCTATATCGAGAAGGATGCGACGATCAATGAAGAGATCGACCGGCTCCGGCACTCCGCGACCATGTCCATACTCAGCCGCAGGGATACGATCATCGTGGCCTCCGTTTCCTGCATCTACGGTCTGGGCTCTCCGGAGGAATACCACAAGATCGTCCTGCACCTGGAAAAGGGTGCCAAGATCGAACGCCGAGCCATGCTGCTGAGGCTCAACGATATGCAGTATATGCGCAACGATATCGACTTCAGCCGGGGTAAGTACCGAGTGAGAGGAGATGTGGTGGATATCTATCAACCTTCGGGTGAGATTGCGGTCAGAATAGAATTATTCGGTGAGGAGATAGAGCGCATCCGTACATTTGACCCTCTGACTGGGGAAGCGCTTTTGGACCACGAATCCATGGATATATATCCTGCGACCCACTTCGTCGCCGTCGGCGACCGACTGCAGGAAGCGATCGTCAGGATTCGCACCGAACTGGCGGAACAGCTGGACTACCTGAAGAAGGAAGGACTGGACCTCGAGGCGCAGCGCCTCGAGCAGCGGACCAATTTTGATATCGAGATGCTGGAGCAGACCGGCTACTGCAACGGAGTAGAGAACTATTCCCGGCACTTCGACGGCAGGCCGGCAGGGGAGCCTCCTTTTGTTCTGCTCGACTATTTTCCCAAAGACTTCCTCATGTTCATCGATGAATCGCACATGACGCTGCCGCAGGTGGGCGCCATGTACATGGGGGACAGGTCACGGAAGGACAATCTGATCCGCTATGGATTCCGGATGCCGTCAGCTCGGGATAACCGCCCGCTCAAATTCGAAGAATTCCTCGCCCGGGTACCGCAGGTGGTATTCGTCTCGGCGACCCCGGCTGCGTTCGAGTATCAGCACAGTCAGCAGATCGCGGAGCAGCTCGTCCGTCCGACCGGGCTGATCGACCCGGAGGTCGAGGTCAGACCGGTAGGGAACCAGGTCAAAGATCTGCTGGGAGAGATCCGCCTGCGGACCGACCACGGTCAGCGGGTGCTGGTCACGACCCTGACCAAGAAAATGGCCGAGGATCTGTCCGACTATCTCCTGGATGCCGGGATCAAGACGAACTATCTGCATTCGGATGTGAAAACACTTGATCGCATTGATATCCTCAGGGACCTGCGGCTAGGGGTCTACGATGTGATCGTCGGCATCAACCTCCTGAGGGAAGGGCTCGACCTTCCGGAGGTGTCACTCGTGGCTATCCTGGATGCTGACAAGCAGGGCTATCTGCGTTCGGAAACGGCACTTATCCAGACCATCGGCCGGGCAGCCCGGCATGTCGAGGGTAAGGTCATCATGTATGGGGACAGGATCACCACGGCCATGGAAGCAGCCCTGAGGGAGACCAACCGACGCCGTGGCATCCAGATCGCCTACAATCTCGAGCACCATATCATTCCTCTCTCGATCAACAAGGTGATCAGAGACGGACTCGTCTCCGGTCCCAGACCGGGAGAAGAGATACCGCGGGAAATGTTCCCGGTAGAGGGGATAGATAGGATGAACAAGGAGGATGCACTGATCCTCATCAAGCAGCTGGAAAAGAAGATGCAGCAGGCCGCTCAGCGTCTCGAATTCGAGGAAGCCGCCATGATGCGCGACCAGATCCACCAGATCAGACAGAAAATGGATCTATAGCGGGCAGCTGCCGCCGTAGTTTTTTTGATAGCGGGTGCGGAATTCTGCGAGCGAATATCTGTGCTCCTGCGTCCCGTGCTGTTCGATCGCCCAGACTGCACTGGTGCTTGCCAGCTGGCCGCAGATCTGCCAGGGTAGTTTGCGTTCGATCCCGGAGAGCAGACCGGCGCGGTAGGCGTCTCCGGCTCCGGTAGGATCTTTGATTTCTCGCGGCGTAGCGGGTTTGATGCGGCAAAGTTCTGAAGTGGTTTTGATCTCAGAACCTTCGGGGCCACGAGTTGTGATTACTGCTCCGGTTATACTCAAAAGTTCGTCCGCTGACTTGCCTGTTTTGCGGGAAAAAAGTTCGATCTCATAGTCGTTGCCGATGAGGGCCAGCGAACCTTTGAGGCATTTCAAAAGGTCAGGACCGTCCAAAGCGATCACCTGCTGGCCGATGTCGAAGATGAAGGGGATCTTCAGCTCCTGGCATTCCTGCGCATGGAGTATCATCCCGGTCGGGTCATCCGGCGACAGGATGGCGAGGTCGATATCCGAAGTCTGGTCGGCGCTTGCGATCAGATTAGTCCCGGACTGAGCCATGGCGCCGGGGTAAAAAGCGGCGATCTGATTGTCATCCAGGTCGGTGGTCACATAGAACTGCGCCGTGAACAGGCCGGCACACTTCTTCACATACGTCGTATCGATGCCGGACCTGTCGCATTTAGCCTGGTAGGCGGCGAAGTCCTCACCGACCGTACCGAAGAGGAGCGGCTTTTCTCCGAGCAGGCTGAGGTTGTACGCGATATTGCCTCCTGTACCGCCCAGATTCTGGTGCAGGGAATCGATGAGGAAGCTCAGATTGATCATGTGGATCTTGTCCGGCATGATGTGGTTTTTGAAACGATCATGGTAGGTCATGAGGTGGTCAAAGGCAATGGAACCGGAGACGAGGATGGACATGGTCAGCCTTCAATAGGTTTGGTGGTTCATACGGAATGACAGATCTCACATCCTGACCTTTCAAGGCTTCTCTGCCCGGCAGGTAGCAGAGCTCGTTCAAAAATACGCAGGCAGTCACCTGACCGCCCAGCTGCTCGATGAGAGAACAGGCTGCCCGGGCAGAACCGCCGGTGGCGAGCAGATCATCGACCAGTACGACGTTCTGACCCGGTGCTATGGCATCACGATGGAGCTCAAGCACATCGGGACCGTACTCGGTTGCGTAGGTGACCGAGATCTTTTCTCTCGGCAGTTTATCTTTTTTCCTCACGAGCACGAAGCCTTTGCCGCAGAGGTAGGCGAGCGGCATGCCGAAGATGAAACCCCGAGATTCGATGCCCACGATCAGGTCAAATGATCCCAGACCATCGATGACCGCTTTCATGCGGTCTATGGCTTCCTTCAGAGCGTCTGGTTTTTTTAACAGAGTCGTGATGTCCCTGAACATGACCGGAGGATGGGGGAAATCGGGGACATTTTGGATGGTGTCTTTGAGCTGGCTCAGTTTCATAGAGATCTCTTTTCGATGTTAAACAATCCAAAGGGGTGCGCCCCGTTCTCCGCTGGAGAACAGACCGGCATCAAACATGATCTCACCTTTGACCACGGTCATCACCGGCATTCCGGTCACGGTCATACCGGCAAAAGGCGTCCAGCCGCACTTGCTGATGATCTCGTCATCGGTGAACGTATGCGTTTCCTGCAGGTCAATGACCGTCAGGTCAGCGTCAAAGCCTGGTGCGATGGCTCCTTTGTCTGTTAATCCAAGGAGCCGGGCCGGGGAGGTGCTGGTGACTTCGACCAGTCGGGGAAGGCTGATAGAACCCTTGTTCAGTTGGTCAAGAAGGAGTGGCAGCATAGTTTCAACACCAGGAACCCCTGAAGGTGCTTCCCAGTAGCCTTTTTCTTTTTCCTCCCTGGTGTGCGGGGCATGGTCGGTGGCCACGGTGTCGATCTCACCGTTGACCAAGGCCTGCCAAAGCGCTTTGCGATGCTGTGAAGAACGGAGAGGTGGATTTACTTTTCCAAAGTTACCCAGGGCATCAATGGCGGTTTCGTCAAGGAACAGTGTATGCGGAAGTACTTCGCAGGTGACCCGCAGCCCTTCTGCCCTGGCTGCTCTGATGAGCTCAAGTTCCTCGATCGAACTGATATGGCAGAAGTGCACACGACGGTCGTATCTGCGGGCGAGATTCAATACCCTCTGTGTCGCTATGGCAGCTACTTTTGGAGGACGGATCTGGCCATGCAGATGCGGATCGTTCTGATTCTTGAATATCGCGGTCAAGCGGTCGATCTCGGTCTTGTCTTCGGCGTGGATGAGGAAGAGGTGATCCGTGGCAGTGAAAATGTCTTCCAGTACTGCCTGTTCATCGACAATCAGAGTGCCGGTGGTCGGTCCGACATAGCACTTCACCGGGATGTTCAGCGGCAGGGCGCGCTGCTCGGCGCGATTGTCCGGGCCGGCACCGAAGTTGATGCCGAAATTGACCAGGCTGGCCTGTCCTGTAGGCTGGATCTTCTGGCGAAGCAGGTCTATGGTCGTGGTAGATGGATTGGTATTTGGCATGTCGCAGACGGCGGTGATGCCTCCCTTGGCCGCAGCCCTTGACCCCGTCGTCCAGTCCTCCTTGTGTTCTCCCCCGGGTACCCTGAAATGTACATGCAGGTCGATGACACCGGGCAGGATGGTCTTGCCGGAGAGATCAATGACCTGATCGGTTGAGGAAGGCTGGAGGTCGGCGGCAACCTCGGCGATCTTGCCGTCCCGGGTGCGGAGATCGAGTCTCTGAAGACGGTTTTCGAAGAAAACGTTGGCGTTTTTCAGGAGGAGGGGCATGGGATGCGATTAGATAATCAGTTAGTCTGTCATATAAAGGAAACGGGCTGGAAGTGATAAGCTAGGAGAAGGAGAAGAAGCGAAGTTTGTCAAAGGCACTTTTAGTGACCTTCCGGGAATGCAAATATCTCTTCTTCTCCTAGTTAGCCCACTCTATCTTCGATAACAGGTACGGACTTGTTCCAGGAATTACCCTTGGAAATGTAGAGCCTCGTTAACCGATATGACAAAGAAGAGTGGGCCGGTTACTATCTTAATGGAGGCTTA
>MNZT01000042.1 GCA_001873755.1 Candidatus Wirthbacteria bacterium CG2_30_54_11
GGTTCTTTTACCTCCAAACGGTGGGTCCTGACCGGTCTGATCTCTGTCCTTTTCATCACCTCAGTCATGCTGATCGGCATCGTTGATTACTGGCAGTCCTGGCTGCTGGCCGCAGTCGGCATCCTGCTGACCTCTGCCGTAGCCTTCCCTGTGCTTGAAAAAGCCAAGAAGAACCTGATCTTCATCCCTCTTGGCGTCTTCCTGCTCGGACTGCTCGTCTTCAAGGTCCCTGCGATCAAGGATTCTATCTCGGCCTTCGATACGCCCGTGCCCCAGCCCATCACACTGAGCATCTCCTCTTCTTTTGCCATCGCCAAAGAGAGCGTCAAAAAGTTTGCCCTGGCAGGTGTCGGTGAAGGCAACTACGGCTATGCGTTCAAGGTTCTGCGTCCTACGGATTTCAACCAGAAGACCGATTGGCTTCTGAATTACAATCGTCCTTATAATCAGTTCTTCCTGAATTTGACCACCATGGGTCTGCTCGGTCTTGCAGCGCTTCTGTTCTTTACCATCCGGATCGTCGGACTCAGCATCAAAGCGCTCCTGGCGTATGCCATGAAGACAGATTCTGATCCCGCGGTGCTCGGATTGTTCGTGAGCGTCATCACCTACTTTGGCATTCTACTGCTGAACTGGGAGACTATTCCTCTGCAGATCCTGTTCTGGATCCTGTTGGTGCTCGCTGTCTATATCGGTTTTGAGCCTGAAGTATCAGGCATCACGGGTGACAAGGTTTTCTCCCTCAAGCTCGCGACCGAGGGCGAAGCCAAACAGCGCGATTTCCTATCTCTCGGCGTTGCACTTGCCATCGTTATTCTTGTCGCTGGAGTTGGTTACAAGCTCGTGGCGGCATACAGCGTCGACATGAATCTCCGCAAAGCTATCGATGCCGGCAACAGCGGTGATGTGAACAATTCGCTGATCTATCAGAACAAGGTCGTCACCTCTGCCGAAGCCTCTGACCCCTATCTCCGTGGCGTCGCCATCCTGCTCCACAATCAGGGTGTAGCCTCCGAAGTCAGCACGACCGACGAGACCCAGAGAGCCACCGATATCG
The DNA here is from genome assembly GCA_001873755.1 of Candidatus Wirthbacteria bacterium CG2_30_54_11. Classification (GTDB taxonomy): domain Bacteria; phylum Patescibacteriota; class CG2-30-54-11; order CG2-30-54-11; family CG2-30-54-11; genus CG2-30-54-11. Next base: position 1,058 of record MNZT01000042.1, read on the forward strand.
AACGCAAGCGTGCCTACTTCCGTGAGGCCGTCAGATTTGCCCGCATGGCAGCTGACAAGAATGGTGAAGTTTCCGAGAACTGGGAAGTCCTCCTCGGTATCTACTCGACGCTCTCTGACTACGGCATCAACAAGATCGATCAGGTGCCGCTTGACAACCTGATGGCCGAGATCCGCACTCGTCTCAGCGTACTGACCCCTTCGGAAGTGACCTGGAGACTGAGAGTCGCCAACTACTTCATCAAGCAGGCCGACAATGATTCCGCCCTCACCCTGCTCGGTCAGGCCAATGTGCTGAAGACCAACCTGGTCGACATCCACTACCTCGCAGCCAAAGCGTTCGGTGCCAAGCTTGATTACGCCAATGCCATTGTGGAAGCCAATATTGCTCTTCGTTCGCTCAATGCAGATCACGCCTGGGCCACCGAGCTCAATGATCTCGTGACCACCTGGAAAGCAGAGCAGGCCAAGGCCGCGACCACCCCTGCGACCACGACCGATACTACGACGCCGACCACGACGACCCCGTAAGCACTTGTCTCAGCGACCCGTACGAGTATAATGCAAGAGCTGGTGAAAACACCGGCTCTTGTTTTATTCCATTCATTGACGTAAAGAGAGGGATCCATGGAAGATGTTGTCATCATCGGGGCCGGACCGGCCGGGCTGTCGGCAGGGATCTATGCATCCCGGTATCTCATGAAGCATGTGATCATCGGCAGCCTCCCCGGGGGATTAATAACCACCGCGCACAAGGTGGAGAATTATCCCGGATTCAATTCTCTGTCAGGATGGGAACTGGGGCAGAAATTTGAAGAGCATGCACGCATACTGGGGGCGAACCTCGTCGCCGACGAGGCAACTTCCATAGTGAAAGAACCTGATGGTACTTTCAGGATCGCGACTCCAGGCTCAGTGTATCAGAGCAAAGCGGTGCTGCTTGCCTATGGCACGAAGCGGCGGCATCTTGATGTTCCAGGTGAGGGAAAATTCGCCGGCCGGGGAGTCAGTTACTGCTCGGTGTGCGACGGCGCTTTTTTCCGGGACCGCGTGGTCGGGGTGATCGGCGGAGCAAATGCCGCCTGTGACGGAGCTCTGTACCTGTCAGACGTAGCCAGAGAGGTGTATCTCATCTACCGCAAAGGTGCACTCAGAGCGGAACCATCCATGGTGGACCTGCTGACGCACAACCCAAAGATAAAGACAATATTAAATACTAATGTGACCTCTCTTTTTGGTGAAGAACAGCTTGAATCTGTCACCCTGGACAAACCCTACCAGGGCGCGGTTTCACTTGATCTCGACGGTCTTTTCATCGAGATCGGGTCAGAGCCTGACCACCATATTCTGACCGGGCTGGGAGTAGAACTCGATGAAGAGAACTATATCCGGATCGATGCACGTCAGCATACCAGCACTCCCGGAGTGTATGCCGCCGGAGATATCACGACGGGCTCGGCCAAATTCCAGCAGGCTATCACCGCCGCCTCAGAAGGTGCTATCGCAGCGATGTCGATATTCCAAGATCTGAAAAAGAACGGCTGAGCCATGCCTTTTCAACCATCCTTCGTAAGTCAAATGAGGGATACTCTGTTTCACGACCAGATCCTCTGGGATCTGCGAGATCAGAGTGCGGTCGGCTGTCTTCGCCGGGAAGCGGAGCGTTTTGCCGAGGCTATGCGAATGTCCGGAGGCAGAACGACGGATATCCCCCGTATGTACTGGTCGGGGCTGGCGGATGAGGCAGAGAGCAGCCGCGACGAAAAGGATTTCCCCGACGCGAACATTCTGGTCGTATCGGTTGGCGGTTCACATACACATTTCCGTGCACTGAAGATTTCCCGTGGTGTAGTCCAGGAGCTGGTCAACCCTGGAGGTAAACGGAATATTCCTACGCCCTGCGGCGATGAACAGATCCACAGCCTGGAAGAGATGCTCCTGCCCATCGCACGGGAAGCTTGTGGCTGGCTCAGGGTGTTTGCCGGAGGGGTTGAGCCACATATCTTGTTGAACTGGGGCTTTCCTCAGAGGTCGATTGTACTTTCGCCCAGTGAAGGCGTGACCGGCGCCATCGGCGAGGTCATGACCAAAGGGCAGAGGGGGGTACAGGCGCAGGGTATGCCTATTCACTCCGTTTTCCGTGCCTGCCTGCAGCAGGAGTGTTTGCTCGGAGGAGGTGCTATCGACATCAGCAGGGTGAAGATTACGGTACAGAATGACACGATCATGGCCATGTTCCGCTACCTCGAACGGCAGAGACGTGCGGATTTTCATGCTATGGCTCTCATGATTTTGGGCACGGGAGTCAACCTCACTACCCTGGCGCGGTATGAAGCAGAGGAGAATGGCTCTGTTCGTCTGGATCACGAAGGCTTGCCGGTCAGAGTACCGAATACAAAAATGTCAGCCCCATCACGCACTTTCTGGCTAGACTACGAGGTCGGACGTCTGAAACCGATAGAGACGTTGGGCCGATGCGATAGACTGGCACCGAACGAGCAGGGAGAGGCAGCCGAAGACATCGAGAATTTTGGTCTGGGCGGGACCGGTTTTGGCCGGATTTTCCATAACCTCGTGCACGACTACCTCCCGGAGCCGGACCTGCTCTGGTCATCCCTAGCCTCATCAATGAAAGTGACAGTCTCCCAGTTTTTTCCAGACGGGGAATGGGTGGTGAAACTTTCCGGCCGGCACCCTGTCTATGATGCCTCTGAGACCATTTCGGATTTGACAGCTTCAGGGCTGGGATCTGAGGTCATCAGCAGTCTCCAGGTGCTGGCCGAAGCCGTGGTGGAGCGCAGTGCTGCGAGGGCAGGGGTTGTACTTGCTGCGGTCAGTCTCTTCAGCGGGCTAGGTCTGCAGGTTGTCGACCTGCCCGATGCCCTGGCCATGGAAGGCAGCGTCTGGAAGACCAGACGATATCAGGATCAGGTGCTGCAGTACTGGAACGCAATCCTGGCTCCTGAACTTGCCAGTTTGAAATTGAAGGAACTGAACATATCCCTGATCGTCGAAGACAACTATAATGCCGGAGTGCTCGGTCCGGCTTACCTCCTGGGACAGTATCTTTGACAATCCAGACCTGAAATATCATGTTGGCACCGGCCATCACCTGTGGTAGGCTCTCATCGGCCAATTCGACGAGGTTTTCTGTATGGTAAAAGTTCGTGCGGTCTCGGTCCGTTTTTTGACGCTCACCGCTTTTGTGTGCGGCATGGTGATCATGGCGGTCGAGATGGCAGCCAGCCGCCTCATGGCGCCGTATTTCGGCACCTCGGTGTTCGTCTGGACCAATCTGCTGGGCATCATCATGCTCGCTTTGTCGCTCGGGTACTATTTCGGTGGCCGGATCGCTGACCGGAACCCGACAGAGCAGTATCTGTATACTCTGCTGTTTGGTGCATCGCTCATCCTGTTCGTATTGCCATTCGCGGCTCCGTTCATCATGAATTTCGTGAGCAGCGGGGTCAGCGAGGGGGAGTTTTCGATCGTCGTCAGCTCGTTTGTCAGCAGTCTGATCGTGTTCTGCATCCCGTTTCTCGCTCTGGGTATGGTCAGCCCCACGATCATCAGATTACTGAGCAGCGAAGTCGATCATTCCGGCCGGATCGCCGGCCGGGTCTACGCCGCCTCGACGGTGGGAAGCATCCTCGGCACCTTTTTGCCCACGCTCGTATTCGTCCCCTGGATCGGCACGAAGAAGACCATACTGCTGTTCGCCCTGGTGCTCTGTATCGTCAGTCTGATCGGACTGGGAAAACGGCTGCTCTGGGGCGTCATCGGTGTCTTCGTCGCGGCGCTGGTCCTGATCCCGCCGCAGTATTTCACCTCGGCTGATATCGTCTATCAGACAGAGAGCCCCTACTCATACCTCAAGGTCACTAAAGACAGCTTTTATGGCAATATGCTGCAGCAGGATGAAGGCTATGCCATGCATTCTGTCTACAATCCTGACCGGATATTCACCGGTGCCTACTGGGATTACCTGTATTTCGCGCCGTATTTTCAACCGGACAAGAAAGAACAGAAAGCAGCCGTTATAGGAGCGGCCGGCGGGACCGCTTATCGGATGTGGGAGGAGACCAGCGGCGATCAGTTCGACTTCACGTTCGAGGGGGCTGAGATCGATCCGGTAGTGGTCGATCTGTCCCGGAAGTATTTCGGCATGGACCAGTACCCGAATGTGGAGGTGAGCGCACAGGATGGCCGTATATTTCTCAAGCAGAGCAAAGGTGACTATGATATCGTGTTCCTCGACGCCTACCGCCAGATCTATATGCCTCCCCATCTGACGAGCCTGGAATTCTTTCAGCTGGTCCGTGACCGGATGTCCGAAGATGGGGTCATGATCGCCAATGTCAATGCGATGTTCGAGGGATCGGACATCTATCAGCGGATGGTCAGGACCCTGCAGGAAGTTTTTCCCAAGGTCTGGGTGCTGCAGGTAGGGGATGGGTCATTCAACTATCTCTTTTTCGCGACTTCGGGCCAGGGCGATCTCGGAACCGCATTGACCAGCATTCCTGAACGTTATTCATTTCTGCGAGCTGAGGCCTTGCCAAAAATCGCCAGACTCGATACTATACGCTCGGACATCGCCCTCATCACCGATGACAGACCGCTGAGCGAAGTGCTGTTCGACCGGATGATCGGCGAGTGGCTGCTGGGCAGGAGGAACTGACCATGGGGAGCATCCACGATCCCAAACCGGTCAAACTGTTCATCGGTATCCTGCTAAAGGATACGACTCTCAGAGATGAACTGACCTGTCTGCTTGAAAACAGCTTTGGCGCTATCGACATCCGTTCTGAGCTGATACCTTTCACTTTTACCGACTACTATCGATCCGAGATGGGTGAGGGCCTGACTCGCATCTTTTGCAGTTTTTTGACCTTGATCGATCCTGCCGAGCTTGCGCGGATCAAGCTTGCGACCAACGCTCTGGAAAAAAAGTTCGCAGATCAGTACGCATCGCAGCAGGTCGCCCGGCCCTGCAACCTCGACCCCGGCTATCTGGAAGTGAGCAAGATCATCCTCGCCAGCACCAAGAATTTTTCCCACCGCATCTACCTGTCCAGGGGCATCTATGCAGAAATTACCCTGCAGTACCAGAACAAGCATTTTACCGATCTACCCTGGACCTACCCGGACTTCAAAACCGAACCATACCAATACTTCCTGGAGCAGGTGCGGACAGCGTATCTCTCCCAGATAAAAAATAATTAAACCCAAACACACTACAAAAGTGCAGATAGAAAAATGAGCAACAGAAAAAAAACAGTAGTCCCAATGGTGGTTTTCTGGATCTGTGTCGGAAGCTTTTTCTACACGGCAGGTCAGTGCGTTGCGCATGTGTTTTCCGAGAGTCTGCCCGCTCTGGCGGCCGGAAAGACGGAACGTATCCCTGCTTTGCCTGCTTCGGTAACGCTGGACGACAGTATGACGTCGGTTCAAAGACGGGAGATCGCAATCCAGCTCGGCTCAGTTGTCGGGATCATGGAAGCCTTTCCGGTCAATATCCGTCGGTTCGACAATTCTGGTACTATGCCGGCATACACTGATCTGAATACAGACACGGTCTACCTGTCGCCGGGGATCTCAACCGGCCAGCTGGAGCATATCCTGCTCCACGAGATCGGGCATCTGGTAGACAAGAATGTGATGAATGTCGTATCGAGGGCACAATACTGTACCATCAGCTCTCTCGATTGTTCACTCTGGGGACAGGAAACTTATTCGTATACCGTTTCTTCGGAAAACAGGAGCAGGCATCTCTCATCGCCAGCTGAAGCATTTGCCGAGGGATTTGCGCGGTATATAGAGAATAGATCTTCTTCGACCTCTCCTCTCAGAGCGGGTGATCGGGAACAGGACTTTTTTGCTGATCTGCATCTGGCAGACTAAAAGATCGGCACCAGGCGGTATTTGACCACGAGGTCGGTATAATTGCCGGTCGGGTGCAGATTATTGGTCTCTATCTTGAAGGTGATATAGCAGTATTCCTCTCCGTCATCAGAGCCGCTGGTCGGACCGTCGAGGTAGAGGATCTCATAGAGCTGGCCCAGGGTATCAAATCCGGCCCAGGAATCGGCTGCTGCGAATCGGTTAGTAGTGCCGCTGCCCAGCAGAGCATCGCTCGTATGGTAGCCGAGGAACGCGGTATCCTCGCCGATAGTCGTACCGGTCGGGGAGGCCCAGGGCACAGGATAGCCATTGGTGCCGACTGTCCCGTTTTTGATAAAATCGAAGTCGATATCCGGGTCTTCGGCGATCCTCATCCGGGCGTCGGCGGCTATGCTGATGGTATAACCAGAACTCGCGTTGGTAGTGATGCTGACCTGCTGCACGGCGGTCACGGTCGTGGCAGGCAGGACAAATCCGAACTGGACCTTGTCATTCATGCCGGTGAGGTCGACCGTACCTCTGTCAGTGCCGGTGATAGTGAAGTTCAGTGAGGGAGAGGTCCAGGTCGTGATCTGGGTCGTCGAGGAATATTCAGTTTCGGTTTGCTCACTGTTCTGGGCTTTGACTTTGAACGTGTAGAGCTGATTGGCCGAAAGTCCCCCCAGGACGAAGCCTGCACTGCCGCCGAAGTCAGCAAAAGTGCGCCAGTCACTGGTTTCCAGGAGCAGGCCTAACGTACCATTTGCTTTCAGGTATTGCGTGTCAGCGACGAAATTATCCGTTGAAACCGCGACCGCATACTTGACCGTATCCGGGTTCGAATTCTCATCGAGGATGATGTGTGTCGTGTTGTAGTCAGCGTTGCTGAGGATCGGAGCGCCTGGAGTTCTGGCCAGGGTACAGGTCTGGACCGCTTCGGTCAAAGCGCTGTCACCGACGCTGTTGGATGCTTTGAGCAGATAGTAATGCAGGGTGTCTGTCTCCAGCACCGTGTGCTGGTAGGTAGTGGTACCTGCATCCAGGCTGATGAGCTGCGTGTAATCAACTCCGTTGGTAGAATGAAAGATGATGTAGTGCTCTTCCTGATCCTGCCCGGTAGACGTATCATTCCAGCTGAGCGTAAGCGAATCTGAGGCTCTGATAGAGAAGTCCAGGCCTGTCGGTTGTCTGGGAGCATCCAGCATGGAAAACGTGGCAGTATCGCTCCAGGAGCTCTCGTATCCATCATCGTCCCAGAACTTCAGGCGGAGATAATATGTCACCTCACCATCGCCGGCAGCAAGAGTATCTATGGGTGCGGTTCCAATACTTCCATACGCGATGTCGGCCGAGCGGTCTCCCGTCGCGACATCTGCGATCGTAGACCCTGATGAACCGTTGTCCCAATGGCTGATAGTGGAAAAGGTCGGGTCAGTCGAGATCTGGATCCTGACCTTGTTCGCCACATTGCTGCTGTCCGCATCCTGATAGACGGCGCTGATGACCGGAGTGGTGTGAGTGAGGTCAACCGGATTGGCGCGGCCACTCAGGGCGGTAGTATTGTCGATATAGATGTTTTCGGGAGCGGCGGGTGTGTTGAAGTATGTCAGATCCAGCGTGTCCAGAATGGGGGAGGGGCCGCTGAAAAATGCCTGCCAGGCAAAAGAATCGCTCCCGGCGGCGGCAGGGAAGGTGCTGATATTCGTGTCGATCTCGGTCGCTGTATTGAGATCATGTTCGCTCTTCACCCTGGACCAGGCGGAGCCGGTCCAGAAATACCACCAGATGCTGTCTGGCGAGATCTGGTAGCCGATAGAGCCATCATGACCTGCCCCGGTCGTTTCGACCCAGTCGGTCAGCGCACTGTAGGTTGGTTTTGATGAGCTGTTCACTATACTGGGGTTCAATTCGGAGCGTGAGATAAGCCGGCTGGACATCAGATCAATGATCTCTGCGGAAGTGAGGGCATCGTCGTACAGCACGAAGTCGCCCATGACGGCATTTGCCTGACGGGCATCGGTATTGTCCTGCCCGAGGTGCAGGTCGGTCCCGAATGTGGGTGCAACGAAGCCACCGGCACCGGTCCCGGCAGCACCATCTACATAGACGTCCAGGGCGCCGGTTGCCCAGGTGGCTGCCACCTGGTACCAGTGCCCGGCTTCCCAGGTCGATATGTCTTTGGTCGCTTCATTCGTTCCATCGCTGAGTACGAGGTTGCCGGCAGCTGATTTATACAGGCTCAGAGTTCCGCTCGTGGTGTCAGTGTCCAGGAAGAAGTATTCCTGACCATCATCGCCGTTCCAGACAGGCTTGATCCAAAATGTGACCGTTCCGGCAGCAGCGCTGATATGGCCGGTCGCTGCGAAATCAAGGTCTTGAGCTGTCCGGGTACTCGGGCTGGCATTTGCCGTCCCGGTCCACTGGTATTCTGATCCCAGGCTCCCGTCGGTGTAGGTCGTTGCCTGCGGTTTTGCCTCGACCTGGACACCGTCGAGGTAAATGCTGCTTTCTGGCTGAACTTCGACTCCATAGGTCAGGCTGGCATCGCTGACAGTAATGCCTTCGGCCTGAATTTTCCACCAGCCACCGCCCATATCGGTGAACGAGGTCGTATTCAGTGCGGAATCGTTGTAGTAAAGCTTGACCACGGAGGCATCGACAGTGCTGCCTTCGGCTCCGGTTTCTCCGTTATAGATCCAGGCGGAGATGCTGACTTGAGTGGCATCCGGATCAAGGTTGAAAAGATAGGTGCCGGGGTTCTGGTTGGACGAATTTACTAATTTGGCTGAGGCAGAGCCAAAATGATTGTATGCGGCTGTGGTGTTTTTGGTCGCGGTCAAGCCGCTCGAGGTCCAGCCGGTATTGTAGGTTGAATTTTCAAATGATGGATTGGTGATGAGATTGGTGGTCCCTTCCTCGATCATCAGGCCGCCAGAGGAGTTGTACGAGCCGCTGGGCGCTTGGCCGGAGATGGCGGAGCCAGGATCCGTTCCGGTCAGTCCTCCTGCGTACGAGACTCCGTAGAGCGTGCCGTGATTGCGGTGATGTCCGTCGTCAGCTGCTTTGCCGTCCAACAGAGTCGACGGACCATACTCGTCTCCATGCAGCAGCATGACGGTATAGGTGTCATCGGTGAAAGGTGAGACCGATGGGGTAAACGATGCGGTATAGCGGACGGTATCAGAAATACGGATTTCGTCCATGAGGCCGGGATATGAATCCGCTGTGCTGTCCCCACCCAGGTCGACAGGCGAGGCCGAGGCAGGGATAGCCGTCGTATCGGTGCCGGAGCCATCAAGAGTACCTGAGATCCAGGTCTGGACCTGATCTGCCGCTGATGTCCGGTCAAAGGTGAGCGCCACATGCGTGTAGGTATCCGTGCTGATGGTCGCCGTCGACGTTGCGGTCACATACGAGCTGCCATTGTAGATGCCTCCGGCGAGATGATGAGTCGCATCGAGCTTCAGGAAATAAGCTCCGCTGCGATAGATGAGGTACAGGTCCCGGTCCGGGAGCTGCTGCGGATAGATCCAGGCTTCGATGGTCAGGCGGTCAGGAATATCCAGTGAGGTATGATCCGGTATCCGCACATAGTCTCCAGCTCCGTCAAAGACGAAAGCGCCGCGAGAGCCGGCAAAGCGAGCCGGTCCGGTAGAGGAAGACGGTGCAGTACCATCGACTGAGGCAGTAGTGACTTTCAGGGGAATTGCCATGAGGGCTCCCTTGGCCCCGACCGCAAAGCCGCCCAGAGCTGAAGCCGGTGCTGAAGCTGCGGCGTATCCGGAGTACAGATAGTAGGCGCCCGTTTCACCGCCGGCGGTCAGAGCGGACGCCAGGGGAAAGGAAAAAACGGTAGCGGCAGAATCAGTGCAGTCGCTTGCCCCGGGGACAAGGGTATGGGCGCGGGCAAGTTCCTGGTTGGTGGTGCCGTTGAAATAGACGATCCTGGCGTCGTAGCAGTCAGTGCGGATTGCGGCCAGTGCTGATGTGTTCAGTGTCACGGCAACAGTGATGCCGGAAGTCAGTGCTTCTGTCGAGGTGTTGGACAGTTTCAGTACCGTTCGCACGCTGTAATTACTATCCCACCACGGCACCTTTAGCTGGGCTTTGCCGCTCTGCACGAGGATATGATCGGAGTCATACGCATAGTCGCCGGAGGTGGAGAAATCCCAGCTTCCGGACGAGGCGGCGACCTGGTCTGAGGATCTGTAATACCGAATGACAAGGGCATAGGTGAGCAACACCAGAGCCACGGTAGCGCAGAGGAGCAGGGTTAATTGGAGCCAGAGGTTTGAGGAATTCTGGCTCCGAGTCGGCAGGATATTCTGGTTGGCTTGCTTGAGTGAATCATGCATGGCTGGGGTGCCGTTCATCAAAGGTCTTCGTACAGAGTTCGTCTTCAAAAACAATGAGCAGCCCGACCACATGATCTGCTTCGCCCAGGATAGGAGCGACATGAAGCCGGGCCGAGAATTCAGGCCGGAAGCTGCTTAGAATCTGGCAGTGAACATCGGTGATGGTTTTCCGCTGGTAGAGAGCAGAGAGCAGTATCCCCTGGCCGACAGGAATCTCAGGATGGTCGTGATGGGCGATGGTAAAAGTGTCAGCTAACAGCTTGCCGTGTGCCTCCGCTGGCGATATCCCGATCATCTGAGCAGCAGACAGGGACAGATCCTCAATTCTCAGTTCATGATCCACGATGCAGACTCCGGCCGTGATGGTGTCCAGGAGGGTCTGGTCTTCCTCTTCATAGGTTTTCAGCAGCTGCTCCAGGAGAGTTGTTTTGTCCGAATTTTTTTCTTCCCGTCTGAATCTCGAGGACAGCAGCATCAGCAAAGGGGTAAAGCTGAAGAGCGAAAGGAGCTGGATCAGGATTTTCGCCAGATCAGGGTTTTCTGAGTTGAATCCCAGATAGGCAAAGGTGCCAAGCAGTACAACACTTTGTACCACGAGGGCAGGCACCTCGAGACTGAAGCTCGAGACGACGATGAGCACGAACAGAAGGAAAAAGAACGGGCTGTCTATGCCGCCCGTTGAGGTCGCTCCGAGTATGCAGATGGCATTCAAAAGCCAGATATTGGCCAGGCCGTGCACCCGGGAATTGATCCTGTCTGATTGGATTCTGGTGAACAGATTCAGGAGCGTGAAGGTAGCTACGCAGGCTATGACCAGGTGGTGCTGCCATGTTACGGGCAGGGTAGACGCTGGCAGCACCACCCCAAAGCACAGGAAATATCCAAGTATGCGGACTATTATGTGGTTATGGATAGCCGGATATTTTTTTTTCGAAGAGACAACATTATTTATTTTTTCTTTTTCCATAGCCAGTACAGCGGGTTCAAATGTTTGATCTTGAATGAATTATGCTGGATGGTCGTGGGCATCGTTTCTTCCAGCTGCGAAATCATGGCGTCCTGCATGGCCTGGGTCACCTGTGGGGCCTTGGCGGGTCTCGCCGCGAGTTTGGCCGGCTTGATCGCAGGAAGAGGTGCGGGTGGTACGACAGGGAGAATAGTCTGAGCCTCCGACGGCACGGGTGGAGCTGCGTCTGCTGCATCTGCTGCCGGGGTCTCATGTGGTCTGAAATTCAGCATGTCTATCTGCGGAGGATCATCGCCTGACTGCCAGATGACGCGATAATCTCCAGGCGGCAGGGTAAAATCCTGGGGTCCTGCTCCATCCACATACATTCTGCCGTCCGGATCAATACTGCCCGTTGGTTTCTGCATTGGAGGCTGCGCTGTTTCCTCTTTTTTCTTTTTCCGGCGGGAATAAATAAGGGGGAAGATGAACCATGAACGGATATGGAACCTTTGAAACAATTCGATGATCTGTATCCAGGATTGCAATATGAGTGAAAAAGCTGAGAGCGTGATCAGGGCCAGGATTCCGAGCCCGAGGGGGGAGGTCATGAATTCCCCGATGCCGTCGATCACGATAGCGCCAGGCAGATAGCCATAGGAGCCTGACAGACTGCCTTTGGCTACTTTTAATAGGATTTCCGCACTGGGATCGCTCGTCCTGCCGTCCTTGGAAAGGGTGCCGGTGATGGTATACTCGCCCGTATTCAGTCCGCCGGTGATCAGTATCTGTGCAAATCCGTTGACATCAGTTATGGCTGAGTACGACTGTTCGAGGCTG
>MNZT01000026.1 GCA_001873755.1 Candidatus Wirthbacteria bacterium CG2_30_54_11
GGTTCATGAACCACCCCGACTATCCCCGACTATATGACTACCGCCTGGAGCCCGCAGGCCGTCCAGATAAGCACGATATCATAAGGTGATCCAGATGTCCTTCAGTCACACAGAAGCAGAAACCCGGCTACGGGTATTGAGAAAAGAGATCGATCGCTACCGCTATCAGATGCATGTGGAGGAACGGCTCGAGATCTCTGAGGAAGCGCTAGATTCATTAAAACATGAGCTTACTGAACTTGAAGCCTTGTATCCAGACCTCATCACCCCTGATTCGCCGAGTCAGCGGGTAGCAGGCAAGCCGCTCGATATGTTCAGGAAGTCTGAGCACAGACATCCCATGCTGTCATTGAATGATGTCTTCGATGAGCAGGAGCTGCAAGACTGGGAAGACCGTCTGCAGAGGCTCCTTCCCGGTGAAGAGATCGAGTACTATGCTGAGCTGAAGATAGACGGTCTGGCCATCACCCTTCGTTATCAGGATGGTATGTTCGTCCAGGGGGCGACCCGGGGGGACGGCAAAGTCGGGGAGGATGTCAGTCAGAACCTGAAAACCATCCAGAGCTTGCCGCTCCGGCTGGACCTTGGCCGTGTCGGGGAGAGCTTCCGCGGCATGGATCTGTCGCGTCTGGAATTCCGGGGAGAAGTATTCCTCGGGAAAACTTCTTTCGACCGCATCAATGCAGAGCAGACCGCTGCCGGAGAGCCCCTGTTCGCTAATCCGCGCAATGCCGCTGCCGGAGCGCTCCGCCAGCTGGATTCCTCTGTGGTGGCCCGCAGAAAGCTCGACCTGTTCGTCTATGAGCTGGCCAATGCGCCCGAGATCGGGATCACCACCCATGAACAGATTCACGAATTGGCAAAACAGCTTGGTTTCAAGACCAATCCGCATACCAGACGGTGCCGGTCACTTCAGGAGGTTATCACCTACTACCAACAGGCGCAGAAGGACCGCGAGGCGCTTCCCTATGGAATTGATGGGGTAGTAATTCTGGTCAATTCTCTCGACCAGCAGAAACGGTTGGGCGCGGTCGGCAAGAGCCCTCGCTGGGGCACGGCGTACAAATTTCCTGCCGAGCAGGTCACGACCGTGGTCGAGAGTATCTCAGTGCAGGTCGGCCGCACCGGAGTGCTTACGCCCGTGGCTAACCTTCGCCCTGTCCAACTTGCAGGCACCACGGTGAAGCGCGCGACGCTGCACAATCAGGACGAGATCTCGCGCAAGGATATACGGGTGGGAGATACGGTCGTCATCCACAAAGCCGGAGACATCATTCCGGAGGTCGTGGAAGTGCTGCCGGGCTTCCGCACCGGACAGGAAATCCCCTTTGTCATGCCGGACGCCTGTCCGGTCTGCGGTTCAACTGTTATCCGCGAAGAAGGTGGTGTCGTGGTCCGCTGCACCAACCGCGATTGTTTTCCTCGACGGGTGCGCGAGATCGCCCACTTCGTGTCCAAGGGCGCTTTTAATATCGACGGCATGGGCATCAGAAGCGTCGAGCTGCTGCTGACCGAAGGGCTGATCCGGGATGCAGCTGACCTTTTCAGTCTGACGGCTGAACAACTTCTTGGCCTGGAGGGCTTCAAGGACAAGGCTGCGTCAAATCTGATCACTGCGATTGAAACAAGCAAATATGTCACTCTGGCTCGTTTTTTCTACTCCCTGAGCATCCCCGGTATTGGTTCCCAGATGGCGGCGGATATCGCAGCGGCTCTTGCCTCGTTTTTGTCGCCTGAAGATGAAGGTAGCCGTCCGTCTTTCGTCTGGGAAAAAGCCGCCGCACATACGGTCGAGAGCTGGCAGCATATCGAGGGAATAGGAGAACTGACCGCTATCGACCTGTACGATTATTTTCATACGGCTGCGCATCAGCTTCTGTTCAAACGGTTCGAACTGTCTGGTGTCGTACTTCGCATTCCATCCAAGATCGCACCATCCTCGTCATTTGCCGGTAAAACATTTCTCTTTACCGGCGGGCTGGATCTTTGGACGAGGTCGGAGGCAGAGGAACTGGTGCGGACATACGGCGGACAGGTGGCTTCCTCGGTGAACAAGAAACTTGACGTTCTGGTCGCCGGTCAGGAGGCCGGGTCCAAACTTGAAAAGGCACGGGTGCTCGGAGTTCGCGTCATCAGCGAAGAAGAGTTTCGGACCCTGGTCGAAGTGGCGCAGAACCTTGTGAAATAGCCACAAAACAGGTATACTCTCTCTGGTTTTCTCATCAGAGTGGCTCAGGAGTGACATGGCAACCCCGGAAAAGGCACCTGCGGACAGGAAAAAGGTACCACTCAGAGCCTGCATCGGATGTCGGGTATCCAAGCCCAAAATGGAGCTCGTACGCATCGTGCGGACGCCGGAGGGGCAGGTGCTGGTGGATACGCCGAAAGGAAAACTGAACGGAAGAGGGGCGTATATCTGTCCGCAGGTCGTCTGCTTTGATCTTGCGATCAAAAAAAGAGCGCTCAACCATGTATTGAAAGTCACCATGACGGCAGAGGAAACCAATGCGGTCAAGGACGGGTTCATCAAACGACTTATCAGCGCGGCCCCCGAGATGACCAACCGATGATCTCTTTCGATGATCTCGTTCGTACATAGTTTTGGCGTCAGGACGGCTTTTCTCAAAGCACCGGCCGACGGTGTTTTTTTAGTCAGAGGGATCCATGCTCACGATCACCCAGTTAGCGTCAGAATTAAAGACCACCGAAGAAGAGATCCTGCAGAAAGCGGTGCAGCTCCATATCCGGCTGCAGATGCGCGGACAAAAAATCTCGGATTCGGATGCCATCGCCTTGAGAGGATCATACGATCTCCCCAAGGAAGATACGGACAGCGAGTCCGTGAAGTGTATCGTCAGTATTCCGCTCGTCATCCCGCTCAAAGACCTCGCTGTCCGTCTGGAGACCACGACCTCGGATGTTTTGAAAGTGCTCATCTCAAACGGCGTCTTTGCCAATATCAATGATGAACTCGATTATGATACGGCCGCCATCATCGCGGATGAGTTCGGATTTCAGGTGGCGGAGGAAAAGGGCGAAATGGACGACCAGATGGATGATGTGGTCGGCACTGACAATCGCCTCAAGCAGCTGCTCTCAGAAGAGAAAAAAAAGAACCTGAAGACCCGTCCCCCTATCGTCACGGTCATGGGACACGTCGACCACGGCAAGACGTCGCTTCTGGACGCTATCCGTAACACGGCGGTCACCGTAGGAGAAGCAGGAGGCATCACTCAGCATATCGGCGCCTACCAGGTCGAAAAGAACAAACGCAAGATCACCTTTATCGATACTCCGGGGCACGAAGCATTTACCCAGATGAGAGCACGTGGTGCTCAGGTCACGGATATTGCCGTACTCGTAGTTTCAGCGGACGATTCGGTGCAGCCACAGACCATCGAAGCCATGAACCATGCCAAGGCCGCCGGTGTCCCCATCATCGTGGCCATGAACAAGATCGACAAGCCCGGCGCCGACATCGAACGCGTCAAACGAGACATCAGCCAGATAGGACTCGTTCCAGAAGACTGGGGTGGACCGACGATCTGTGTCCCTGTTTCGGCCAAGAAGGGTACC
Source organism: Candidatus Wirthbacteria bacterium CG2_30_54_11 (assembly GCA_001873755.1). Lineage (GTDB taxonomy): Bacteria > Patescibacteriota > CG2-30-54-11 > CG2-30-54-11 > CG2-30-54-11 > CG2-30-54-11. The sequence goes on from MNZT01000026.1 coordinate 3,577, forward strand.
GGTATTGAGGATCTTCTAGAGATGATCCTGCTCGTGGCCGATATGGGTGACCTGAAAGCCAATCCTGACCGGGCCGCTATCGGTACCATCATCGAGGCCAAAAAGACCGCCAGCAAGGGCGTGGTAGCCACAGTACTGGTCCAGGCAGGCACTCTGCATGTAGGTGATGCCATATTAGTGGGTTCGGTCGCCGGCAGAGTGAAAAGTCTGTTCAGCGATACCGGGAAAAAACTGAAGGAAGCGTCCCCGTCCATGCCGGCTGAGATCGCCGGACTGTCTGAAGTCCCGGAGGCCGGAGACATCATGCAGGTCATGGATTCCGATCGTACTGCCCAGCAGCTGGCCAAGATGCTCGAGCGCCGGGAACGTGCGCTCCGCCTGAAGCCTTCGAGCCGGGTCAGTCTCGAGAGCTTCTACGCCGCCGCCAAAGGCGGAGAAAAACAGGTACTCAATATCATCCTGAAGACCGACGTGAAAGGCAGCGCCGAAGCCATCAAGGATTCCTTCAAAAAGATCCAGACCGACGAGGTATCGGTAGATGTAGTGCATGAAGGCACCGGTGATGTGTCTCCCTCCGATATTACCTTGGCTGCAGCCTCCAATGCCGTGGTCATGGGGTTTAATACTAAAGTCACAGTGGCGGCTCAGCATCTCGTCCAGGCGACCGGAGTGGATGTGCGGACGTACCAGATCATCTATAAACTCATCGAAGATGTGCAGAAAGCCATGGGAGGCCTTTTAAGTCCCGAGGAGATCACTATCCTGCGCGGCCGCCTGGTGGTTCGCGGGATCTTCACCCACTCCAAGGACCGCTGGACCATCGGCGGACTCATTCAGCAGGGATTTATCAAGCACACGGATAAGATCGTCATCAAGCGCGGAGAAGAAGCCATCGGCAAGGCCGAGATCCTCTCCATCCGCCGCGAGGCCAATGAGGTCAAGGAAGTGAAGGACGGGGTCGAGTGCGGCATCATGCTGCGCAAAGTGCACGGCGAGATCAAAGAAGGTGACTTCATAGATGTGTATATTGTGGAGAAGAGGGAGAGGGCATTATAAATAGAACTCGTTGTGGGTTAACGGGTTAACGAGTTAGCGGGTTCAATCAATGCAGGAGTTGTTCCCCCTTTATGAAAGGGGGATGAAGGGGGATTTTTTTCATGCAGACATCACGGGTTCGAAAACTAAATAGCCTCATCAAAGACAAACTCAGCGCCATCATCTACGATGAATGCGACTGGACGCACCATCTGGCGTTGTCTGTGACCGAGGCGGATACAGCGCCTGACCTGTCCAACTGCAAGGTCAAGGTGAATCTGTTCGGGGACGAGGCAGTGAAAAAGGAGACCCTGGGTAAACTTCGACGTCTCTCCAGCCATCTACGATATGTGCTGGCGCAGCGCATCGAGATCCGCAAGGTGCCGCTGCTCAGATTCGAGCTCGACGACTCGATCGAGACCGAGGCGCGGCTGCTGTCACTGATAGAGAAAGTAGTGCCGAAAGACTGAACGTATGCCATTGCGACGCTGGACAGCAGACGCTCGCTATTACAGGGATGCCATATATGATGAATGGCCACATTCATTATCAGGAATATGGTTACGGAGAAATGCTGGTAATGCTTCCCAGCTTCTGGTTGACGAGTCGGTCTTACCGATCTATAGCTCAGAAACTGGCGGAGCGGTATCGGGTCATCGTCCCTGATCTCTATCGAGGAGAGTCACGATTTTCCCGGAACGCGTTCACGGTCGATGACTATGTCGAGCAACTGCACGGATTTTTTAGTGATCTCAGGATCAGCAAATGCTATTTATTGGGTATTTCTTTCAGCAGTCTGATCGCCTCGAAATACCTGGCTCGCTATCCGGATGATATAGACAAAATAATACTGGTGAGTACTTTTGCTCCGCCATCTGACGCCGAGAAATACAGATTAACTTTCTTTCGGGGTCTAATAGCGTATATGAAACTTATCTATCACAACCTCTTTTTCGGAAAAGGGATCAAGATCAATATGCTCTGGTTGTTTGACAGTATCTGCAACTATTTCTTGCGGCATCCAAGGCAGTTTTTCCTCGATGTTACTATTGCACTCAGAGCCTCTGAAGAAAGGACATTCACGTTTCTGAAGCCTACCAGGCAGCTGATCGCAGATAAAGATGAATTTATTCCCTACGGAACATTTGATCAGATCGGAACGATGCAAAATCTGGAAATGGATACGATCGAAGGCTTTCACGCCTGGTTTTTCCTCCACGAAGATCTATTCGTAGAGAAGGTATGCAGCTACTTTGTGCCCTGAGATACCAAGAGAGACGACCCCCGTCCCCGGGACGTGGCTCGCCAAAAGTGGTCGGCCTTCGATCTCGGCCTTCGACTCGGGGGATCTCGCTCAGGCCTCGTTCAGGGTCGCCTCTACAATTAACGATGCTGCAATTTGATGGCTGTCCCTCTCCCTCGATGGGAGAGGTTAGGAGAGGGTGGATAATTCGAATACAAATCCCCCTTGATCCCCCTTTTTCTAAGGGGGATAATGCTACCACCCCAGTTTTTCCAGGGCGTCCTCGGCTGCTTTCAGCTCTGCTGACTGCTTGCTCTTGCCGCTTCCCTGGCCCTGCTGTTCGCCTGTGAAGTAAACGCCGACCGTGAAGGTCTTTTCGTGGTCTGGTCCGACCGAGTCGAGTACCTGATAGGTGGGAGTGATCTTGTGTTTGTCCTGGGCGATTTCCTGAAGCCGGCTTTTGCCGTCCTGGTAGAGATGCCCGGCGAGGATCTCGTCAAGCGTGGTCAGCACATGCAGCTCAATGAACTTTTTGGCTGGAGCTATTCCCTGGTCCAGGTAGATAGCGCCGATGATGGCTTCCACGGCATTGGCCAGGAGGTAGGGGTTGGTGCGTCCGCCGCCGGCGTCCTCTCCCCGGCTCAGGAGCAGGTGACTGCCGACATCCAGTTTGCGGGCGGCTTTGTCCAGATTATCCTTGCGCACCAGTGCGGCCCGGATCGAGGTCAGCGTTCCCTCGGGCATATCCGGCATTTTGTGAAAGAGGAATTCCGTGCTTACGAGTTCCAGTACTGCGTCCCCGAGGAACTCGAGGCGCTCATTGTGCTCTTTGATCGTCCGGTTCTCGTTCAGATATGAGCGGTGCGTGAGCGCGGTTACGAGGAGGGCAGGGTTTTTGAAGTCAACCCCGAGGGCTTCACTGAATATTGGCTGCTTGGTCATAGTGATCGTTTCCTGTAGGAATGATGGCGTTTTCAGTGTAGCAAGATGGTCAGGGCAGTGCAACCGTCAGGCGTTGATCACAACCACGAATTCACCTTTGGGCGGTTTCTTTTTGAAATGGATCAACAGTTCACTGGCGGTTCCCCGAACGAACTCTTCGAACTTTTTGGTCAGTTCTCTCCCGATCACGATCTCACGTTTATTCAACACCGGTTCCAGCGTGGTGAGCATAGAGACGACGCGGTAGGGCGATTCGTAGAGGATGAGAGGGCACTTGCGCGGCAGGTGCTCCTCGATCAGGCGGATCTGGTGCGACTTTTTCTGCGGGAGAAATCCGAGGAACACGAAGCGTGAGAGATCAAAGCCGGTGCAGATGATGGAGGCAAGAACTGCCGAAGCGCCAGGAATAGGGCTTACTTCGATTCCGGCTTCTACTGCCTTGGCGATCAGCAGGGAGCCGGGATCAGAGATTCCGGGGGTGCCGGCGTCAGAGACCAGCGCCAGGTCATGCTCACGGAGTTTTTCTACGATCTGTTCGACGCGTTCGAGTTTGGAATGGGCATGATAGCTCTGGATCGGGGTATGGATATCGAAGTGTGAGCACAGCTGGCGCGTATGCCGGGTGTCCTCGGCCAGGATCAGGTGCACATCCTTCAACGTCTGGATGGCGCGGGGGGAGATGTCCTTCAGGTTGCCGATGGGGGTGGATACTACAAATAGCATATGCGTTGCGGGTTAATGGGTTATTACACTGAGCGAAGGCGTCAGCGGAGTCGAAAGGGGGTGAGACGATGAATAACATATGCATTGCGGGTTAATGGAGGCAACAGGTATAGAGGTGTTTATGATTGGTTGAGATTGATGTCTTGGGTGGGGTTGGGCATTTCTATGCCATGCTGATTGAACTTGGTCAAGATGACCTGGCGCAGTTCCGACTCAACTCGTTCGATACGTTGGAACCTCTCCAGGTCAATACCCCAAATGAAATATTCTGCCTGAATATCCAGAGTGTATGCACCGTAGTTTTTGGTTGTGATAGCAGGATGTTCATACGTGTTTGCAGAGAGGATGAAGTTCTCTTCCAACCAGTTCAGAAATTCATGGATCTGGGAGTGCAGACGGAGTTCGTCTTCAGGTTTGATCCTGTCCATCTTTTCGAGAAGAATGCTCATACGATCCTGGAGGAACTCGAGTTTGGTTCTATAGAAATCCACGAGTTTTTCGATGTTGTAGTTTTCAATTTTTTCAACTGCATCGAAAGCAGGTTGTCGATGGTCTTTGAACTCATCGTGATAGATCCGAAGCGCCTGTTCCTGAAATGAGGTGTCATATTCTTTCCTGTATTGCTGCAAAGATGGATCGTCGAGATTGATCTCATATAGTCGCTGATATGAATCAATCACACGCTCGTGATAATGTCTGAGGTGTTTGTTCAGGGTTCGGACGATGGCTTGTTGTCCCTCATCCAGTCCATTATTCTGCATGACGCCAATCTCATTGGACATAAGTTTGAGAAATTCGGTGAAATGGTGGTAGTCTTTTTTGAAGATCTCTTTTTTTTGCCAGTATTGGATACCCCAGGTCACTTTTTCTTTTTCCCGTGCGTAGCCGTCGTCATTTTCCTGAAGATACAGCAGTCTTTGTTTCATGATATCTATTTTGATGCGCGGATCGCCGACGACATAGGGATTCAGATCAAGAGTCTCTGTGATCAAACGAGAACAGGTGGAGATATCTGTATCGTAGGCTAGATTGAAGATAAGGTGCAGTTGCAGGTCTGGAGCAGGACGGGAGAGGTTGGTGATAGTTGCACTCGAAACAGTATTATTTGGCATTGAAACGATGGTGTTGCTTTTCATAACATACAATTCCGTTGCCCGGATGCCTATTTTCTTGACCTCACAGATGCCCAGGTCAGGCAGTTCGATCAAATCGCCGAATTTGAAAGGGGTGTCTATGGATAGGAACAGCCCTGCAACAACATTCCCCAACGCTTCCTGAGTAGCAAAAGCAATGACAAAGGACATCCCTCCGATCAGGACGGAGAGCGCGGATGTGTTGAAACCGAGCAATTGCAGGGACAGCAGAACGGTAAACGCAACAACAACAGCAGGAGCCAATTTTTGAATGATAGGCGTGATAATGATATCAAAGTTGGACTGGCTCCGTTTCGCTGCCTCTCTGATGCCGACGATAAGTACTTCCTTGACAAGCAGGCGATTGAACAAATACCCGCAGACTACAATAATGGAAAGCCAAATTGTTTTATCGGCGTACATTGCCACGATAGGGGTGGGAATAGTTTCTTTTAATAACAGGCTGGCGAAAATGAGGCCAGCAGCCAGGGCGATCGGCTTCATCAGAATTGCAATGAGTATAATAATAAAGTCGATTTTTGACTTGCGTGAAAGTGCTGAGAGCGAGTTGCCTCTTTTGGCAAAGACAAGAAAAGCCCTGACTATCCTAAGGCTCCTCACTACCCGAAGACTTCTCAGTATCCGGAGAGCGCGGAAAATCCTGATCACGCGGATTATGGGTAAAAGGATGATGATGATATCGAGCCAGTTTTGGATGGAGAATCGGATCCTCTGGCCAGTGGGAGCGAGTGCGAGGCGGATACAGAATTCCCCAAAAAACGCAGCCCAGATGCCCCGGTCGATGATTTCCAGAGCATGTTTGACTGTAGTGGTAACCGTGGAGAAATACGGGATGAGCATGGTCGCGATCATGATCACGGCCAGTAGCATCATGGGGATCTCGACTTTTTTTTCAAAGGCTTCGAGTTTTGGTGTGGTAACTTTTGGTCGGAAATAGTTTTTTTCGGAGCGGTTATTCTTTTTACCATGCCCTGCTGACAGTTTGGAGTGAGCGGTCATTTTGTCTCCTGGATTTGAATATTTTTTCGGATCTGCGCGATCCCGTCCCTGTTCAGAGTTTTTGAAACTATATCATCGGAGAGAATAATCCTAATCAACAATAGTGTATTGAGTCGTGTTCAGCAAGACATAGCCATTGAATTACCAGCATTTCCTGCGCCCTCGCCTGCGCCGACAGTCCCAGATCTGCAAGCCATTTTCCTACAGTGGCTTTTTTAATGCCAAGTTCTGTAGCGAGCAGCGCTGCCACCTGCTTGCGTTTCTGGCTGTAGCCGGCGCGGAGCAGTTGGAAGAAGCGGTCTTTCTGTGCCAGGGTCGCATCGTAGGCTTTCGGCCTGGGGGTGATGACGATGATCGAGGAGTCGACCTGGGGGGCAGGCCAGAAGCAGTTCGGGGAGACTCTGGCTTCGATCCTGACATCTGCAAAATACCGTACCGAGCAGGCGAGCAGGTTCATGTCGGGAGGCTCGGCGAGCAGGCGCTCGGCTACATCGCGTTGCACCAGCAGTACAAGCTTGCTGGGTGGTGTCCCGGTGTCGAGGAACTGGCGGAGCAGGTGGCCGGTGATGTTGTAGGGGATGTTGGCGACGAGTTTAAATCCCCCCTGCCCCCCTTTTGAAGGGGGGAGTGTAGAGGGGGTGCGGGAAAATCCCCCTTTGTCCCCCTTTGCTAAAGGGGGAAACTTATTCAGTAATTCTGGAATAGAGAGGTCGAGAATATCGCCGAAGACGATGGTTGTGTTCGGGTGAGGTTTCAGCGTTTCCTCCAGGAGCGGGAGGAGGAATCGGCTTTTTTCTACAGCGACCACATGGCGGACCCGCGGGGCGAGGAACATGGTGAGATTGCCGACACCGGAGCCGACCTCGACTACTTGATCATCAGGTGACAGGTCAGCGGCAGCGACGATCTTGTCGAAGATGTGCTGGTCGATGAGGAAGTTCTGCCCGAGCCGTTTGTCCGGGCGGATGTTGTGTTCAGCGAACAGGTGCTGGAGCTGGGATATAGTGAGCATCAGAGAAGTTCCTCTACCGTGACATAGATGGTACCGGCATACCAGGGGGGGTCGAGGGCAAAAAAGTCGGATTCGTCGAGGTCGATGATTCTGTCAGGATGTTCTCTTTGATCCGGTCCGCGATCGTTGATGTGAACAATTACTGATCTGCCGGTCTGCTGGCTGGTCACGCGGACGTAGGTCCCTCGAGGGAATGTAACACTCGCCGCACCGGTAGGATTATCGTAATAACTTGCGTAGCCTTCTTCACTGTCTCCGATAATGATGAGCGTGCCGCGGGTGATAACTTTTTCAACCGGTTCGCTTACCACCACCGAGGACAGTTCCTCTTCGGATTCGATCTCACCGTCCACGAAGGTTCTTTTGATGGTTACTTCTCTGGTTCCGTTGCTCCCTCCCTGCGATACGTCTTTTTCTATGATGGACATGGTATCGTCATCCACATACGAGATCGTATACGGGATTTCTTCCGAGAGGACAGCGATCTCTTCAACCACGCGGACGATGCGGATCATCTGGCCGGGCGAGCAGAGGCTGGATATCTCTGCGTCGATCCTGTCCAACGGGTTCAGGGTGATACCGTGAGAGAGGAGAAGCGACCCGATCGGCATAGCAAAGATCATATCCCCGATCTCCTGGCCATCGACCAGGATGGCGACCGGGAACCGGTGCCGGATGCTGATGGTATCGTAGGCAGTGATCGTGTGAGAGGGGGGAGGGATGATGGAAGCATCGTCGGCATAGGCGACATTCCACTGGGCCAGTGCTTCATCTACCGTGGGGCGGTTCGTCGTGGTCTGGATGACATAGCCGTCGACATCCAGAGTCACCGGGATCTTGAGCAGGTCCGGGTTCGGGGGCACAGGTGGGGCAGGCCGGGGCCACCACCAGACGAGAGCAAGTGCGGAAGTGAGGATGAGTATGAGGACGCCGAGTCTTCGTCTCAGCAGGCGTGCAGGCAAATCTACGGTTTCATTTGGAAGAGAAACGCGGATATTGTACCATGGGGCCGGGGATCGGGGCAAAATGCCGGACCTGTGATATACTTGTATGATGTGCACCCCCTTCATCCCCCTTCAAAGGGGGAAGTCAGATGGTACTTCAGTAAAGGAAACGGGAAATAGAGATGAAAAACTATTACAAAATTCTGGAAGTTCAGAAAAATGCAACGGAAGATCAGATCAGAGATTCGTTCCACCTGCTTGCGCAGAAATATCACCCGGACCGGAACCCGGGGGATGAGGGCGCCAAAGGGAAATTTCAAGAGATCAACGAGGCGTACCAGACCCTGAAGGATCCTCAGAAGAAGACGGTGTATGACTTTGACCTGCGTAAATATGAAGAGCAGGGCAGTGTACCGCCACCTGCGGCAGGTTCGGCGAGACCGGGTTTTGACGACAGTGCGTATAAGTCTCCTGAGTATTCTCAGAATGGCGGCAAGGTCAGAAAACCCAGGAAAATACCGCTCTGGCTGCGTCGCATCCTGGATTTTCTGCAGATCATCAGCCGGCTGCTCATCGGAGCGGCCATCGGGGCCGCTCTGATCGCGCTCAGAGGACTCGCGCTCGGCGATATCGGATCTTCCGGCATCGTGCTTTGGCTGTGGGGTATTGTGTCGGGCGGTCTCCTCGGGTTGACACTGCCAGATGAGAATCAGCTGGAAGGCGTGCTCAAAGAGAGGTTCAAAGACGGGTACAGTTTTACTAAAAGTCTGTTGTCCGGAGTAGCCGGAGCGTTCTGGGGAGCGTTGCTCGCCGATACACTGGCTTTCCAGCTCGATATGCCGAGTGACAATGCAGTGCTGATTGGTTCTCTCCTGGGCTGTGCTGTCATCGGCTCCATCGCCAACATCGAAGCGTTCTGGACCAAACTCAGGCTGCCCAGGGCCTATTTCGAACTGTTCTTTTTCACCATCCGTATGATCGCCATCGCGCTGATCCTGTCCGGCGCCACCATGGCGGTGAATGCAGGCATCGGATTGATCACCGGCGAATCCGCGCTGTGGACAGCCGGTTATTTCGGCGGCCTCTGCGGCCTGATTATCGGGACCATGGCCCCGTCTGACCTGCTGGCGTATGCACGGTATGCCAGTGCGTATGTCGGAAAACTGATAGTCCTGCTGCTGATCCTTGGAGCTCTTGTGATCGGGCTGGCGGGGGGATATTTCGGAAGAGGGCTCATACAGTAACCAGTAACCAGTAACCAGTAACCAGTAACCAGTAACCAGTAACCAGTAACCAGTAACCAGTAACCAGTAACCAGTAACC
>MNZT01000028.1 GCA_001873755.1 Candidatus Wirthbacteria bacterium CG2_30_54_11
AGGATACCCGTGGCTTCAACCAGCGTTCGCTCGGCCCAAGGCCCTGATTTTTTTGAGGAACTGGGCCTCGCAGGCATCTCAGCGGAAGAAAAGATCAAGTTGCTCCAGAAAGTCGAGCTTTCGGCCAGAGAACAGGTGATCTCCCTGATCCTGGAAAAACTGGGGGAAAAGGATTGCCTCGACCTGAGCGACTTGATCAAGAACGGAGCTGAGGAGTCCGAGATCCTGGTGTTCCTCCGGGAACGTATTCCTGATCTCGAGATCCTCGTCACTGCACGGATCGAGAAATTCAAGGAAGAACTCGTCTCCCAGGTCAGATCGATACAGACAGACCTTCGCCAGCTGGAGGATGCCGGTACTCCGTCTGTCATCCCGGTGGACAAAAAGAAAGCCCGCGAGGAGCTCAGGCATCTGGAAAAAGAAAGCAACCGCGCGCTGGTCGCGGGGAGATTTGACCAGCTGCAGCAGCTCCATGAACGTATACGGGCGCTCAAGACGGTACTTTCGCAGTAGGACGCAGGAAAAGCTTTTTTGCGGATACGGTGACTTGGGTTATAATGTCTTTTGTTTTTTAAGGCGGACCTGTCGGGTCCAGTCCGCAGTTCTTCCGGTTATCGAGGACAGTGGCATGGGAAAAGCAGATATCGACACCCTGATCGAAAAGAAGGTCAAACTCCATCAGATAGACCAGCATACCGCAAGTCAGCAGGAAGCGACCGAGCTGCGTCGGGCACTTATCGAAAGACTCACCGGGAAGTCTCTCTCACATCTGGGACTGCGCTCATTTGACGATGATCCGGTGGTCAAAAAAAATGTAGAAAACCTGATCGGGGCCGTGAGCATTCCGGTCGGTATCACGGCGCCGCTCATGATGCGCGGTCAGTTTGCGCAGGGAGAATTTTATGTCCCGCTGGCCACGACCGAAAAATCGCTGGTAGCCAGCACCTCCCGTGGCTGTCGGGCGCTCACTCTATCCGGCGGTGTCAAGGCCAAGGTGCTTAAAGACCGGATGACCCGTGCTCCTCTCTTCGTCGTGCAGTCGCTGGAACAGGCGATCGGGGTAGCGGAATGGATCGAAAACCACCACGAGGTTCTGCAGCAGAAGATAGATGAGTGCTCTTCCCATACGCGTCTGGAATCAGCCAGATCCTGGATCATAGGATTGAACCTGTTCGTCAGGTTCGAGTTCTCGACCGGCGATGCCATGGGCATGAACATGACGACCAAGGCCGCTGATGTGATGGGCCGGTACCTGGTGGAGCAGTTTCCGGGGCTCAGATTCGTCACCGTGTCGAGCAATATATGTGTGGACAAGAAGCCAAGCGCATTGAATTTCATCGAAGGCCGGGGCAAAACTGTCGTCGCTGAATGCCTGCTTCCCGCGAGTATAGTCCGGGAGGTTTTGAAGACCACGATCGAGGGCATGGCAGAGGTCAATTACCGCAAGAATCTGATCGGATCAGCCCAGGCCGGATCATACGGGTTCAATGCTCATTTTGCCAATCTTGTCGCCGCCACTTTCATCGCCACCGGACAGGATCCGGCTCAGGTGGTGAGTGGTTCCATGGGCTTCACGCTGCTGGAAAAGGTCGGCGACTCGCTTCACGCATCAGTCACCATGCCGTCACTGGAAGTCGCCACGGTCGGCGGCGGTACTCGTTTACCGAGCCAGCAGGATGCCCTTCGGTTGCTCGGGGTCGAAGGCGCGGGTGAGCCGTCTGGCAGTAATGCCTGCAAACTTGCCGAGATCATAGCCGGGGTAGTTCTCGCCGGAGAGCTGTCCCTTATCGCAGCCCAGGTGGAGCACAGCCTAGCCAAAGCACATAGTATTACCTGATGCAATTGTTCAAGGCAACGGCTTCCTGAAATAGAACTGGGCGCGAAGATAGACGGATAACAGCAGAGCGCTCATCTGACTTACGAACATACCGTGCCACTGGAAGGGAGGATCATATTGGAGCTCAATATGGTGCTCCCCTTTTTGTACGGTCAGCTGGATCAATCCCGTCGGTGGGCGGATCTCGAGAGGTACTTCCTGTCCGTTGTCCGTCCCTGTCCAGCCTGGATAGTAGAATATCGGAAAAGCCACTACAGCCTCCTGTGATGCCACAGAGAGATCTGTTTGCCTCGTGAGAGCAGAAAGACCCGGGGACGTCGTGAGGTGAGCATCGCCGGAGATCAGCATGGCAGGCTGCTGAGTAAACCGGCTTTTTTCCTGAACCCAGACCGGCAGGTATTCTAACTGGTTGTCAACTTGATACTCCGAAGCAGCGACATAGGCAGGTGTCAGCATTTCGTCGGTACTGTTGTCCCACCACATATATGTTCTGAAAAATTGCACATTGAGTTCGAGTGTGATGATGCTCAGAATAATGCAGACGTAGGTCCTGAGTCGAGGAGATATCAAGGAAACGATACAGGCACCGCTGATGGCACAGCCGAGAACGACGAAGGAGAGGAATCGCCAGGGGAACTGAATGTACGTCATCGCTGAAAGGTGCGCATAGAAGGTCTGTGACAGTGGAGTCATGAGTAATATCGACACGGCGGTCATGGTCAAGGAGAAAAGGCTGAGCATGAGCTGAGCTCCCACGCTGCCCAGAGGATGAGGAACAGCAGAGGTAGTGTGTCCGATATCTTATCCGTCTGAAAAATGCGACCCCAGACGGTTTTGAAACGAAGCGAAGCTTGGAGGGGACGAAAAAGAGCGGTCATTTCTGGTTGTGCTTTTTTGTTTTGGCCAGATAGGTTTTGATTGCCAGGGTCGTATCACCGGCCCTGAAGCATTCGCGGAATGCTTCACTTTCGGCGGCGCAGGCTTCTTTGATCCCACGGGTCTGGCTCGTCTCGATTACTGATTTGATCTGGACGGCGGCGGAGAGGCTGCGGACGCTGAAGGACTGGGCGAATGCTTCTGCTCTGGCCATCAGTTCAGCGTGGGGGACCACCTTGCTGACCAGACCGATGCGGCCAGCCACGTCTGCGCTGATGAACTCGCCGTCGAGCAGCATCTTGCGCGCCCGGACCGGTCCTATGAGGGAGGCGAGCGCGGCAGTGCCGGTAGCTCCGGGCAGGAGCCCGAACTGGAGCTCAGGGAAGGCGAAGGAGGCCTGATCGGATGCTAGCGAGTAGTCGCAGTTCATCATGAGCTCGCAGCCGCCACCGACCGCGAAGCCGTTGACCGCAGCGATGAAGATATGGGGAAGATCGCGAAGAGAAAGCACGATATTTCTCAGTCCATCCGTGTAGGTCCTGGCCTGTTCTGGTGTCATGTCAGCCAGGCGGCTCAGGTCTGCTCCGGCGCTGAAAGCGGCACCGGTACCGGTGATGATGACGGCAGCCGGTGTTTTGAGTTTTCCAAGCGACTTGAGTGCTTCCCTCAGCTCAGTGAGCAGCTCGGGCGAAAGCGCGTTACGTTTCTCCGGGCGATTGAGGGTGATGGTGTAGATCATAGGGAGAGGGGAAAGTCGGGGCGGTCTGGTCTGGATAAGTCGGGGCGGTTCATGAACCGCCCTTACGGTAGTCTGAGAGAGAGTGACGAGAGGGGGCATAGGTGGTCTCCTGTAGTCGGAGCGGTTCGTGAACCGCCCTTACGGTCTGGATAGTCAGGTAGTCGGGGCGGTTCATGAACCGCCCTTACGGGGGATGCGAGGATTATCTCGTATGTAGTTCCTGATATTCTTTAGAGCCTGATCATCTCTGATGATCCGTTCGTAGTAGTCTCTCTGCCACACGGCGACACCGGGTGTGCGCCGTTGCTGGTTGATCAGTTTGGCGGATATCATTTTGAATCGGCCTATCGCTTTTGGCAAGGTCATAGTGCGCCGTTCGTATCTGGTCACACCAGAGGTGATCCGTTTTGGGAGCGAAGGATCATCCTTGATCACCAGGATCCCATGGAGGTGGTCAGGCATGACGACCCATTCGTCCAGTGTGATCCCCGGGAGCTCTTCTAACTGCAGCCAGATGTCCTGTACGATCCTGCCAGCGTCGCTCAGTTTGACTTTTCCATTGTGGATAGAGCCGAGCAGATCGTCACAGTTGTCGATGTTGAGAGTGATGAAGTACGCGCCTGCCAGGGAGTAGTCATAACCCTTGAGTCTGATAGATCGTCGGTGATGATTTTCTGGATCGTATGTCATCTTTCGTGTCCGATAGTAGTCAATCCCACAGGTGTTCGTTCGGTGTATAGGGGTATGGATAGAGATCTTTGATCAGATACGTATCGATTCTGGGAAATACCCAGGTTGTCCCCTGACGCATGTACTGCATGCACAGCACGGTTGCCTCGGGCGTGGAGAACTGGTGGATGATATGTCGGCAGGTGCCACACGGAGTAGTGCTGACATTTTGAACCGAAGGTACGGGATCGGCCACGAGGATCGACCGGATTCTTGCGCTATAGGATTCCTGGAGTATGAGGTTGGCGATTGCATGCCTTTCACCGCATATAGTCGCCTGCTGGATGCTTGGTTCAAAGCACGCACCATCGTATATCTTTCCGCTGTCAGAAAGAATGAACGAATAGAGTGTATCTATACCACCGTGGTTCTGGCGTATGGTATTAAAGCGAATAATGGCTTTTTCGGCGTATGAAATCAATTGCTGTTCGTCAGTTGTCAGTTCGTGGGCCATATCCAGCGCTCCTAAAAAGTAAGTCCACCGTCCACATGAAGCACATGGCCGGTGATGAACGAGGCGTTGTCTGAGGCGAGGAAGGCAACTGCCTTCGCGATGTCGGCCGGGGTTCCGAGACGACGAAGCGGTGTCTTGTCCTTAATGATCTGCCTGGACTCTTCGGGTATCTGAGCGGCCATAGGCGCATCGACGAGGCCGGGGGCGACCACGTTGACCCGGATGCCTTTCTTGGGCCCCAGTTCCTTGGCCAGCGATTTGTAAAACCCGATGAGGCCGGCTTTGGACGCGGCGTAGTTCGATTGGCCGAAATTGCCGTAGACTCCTGTGATGGAGCCGATACCGATGATCACGCTGTGGTCATTAAGCACCGTCAGCGCATGCTTGCAGCAGTTGTAGGCGCCCGTCAGGTTTACATCGATGAGGCTGTGCCACTCATCGTCATTCATCTTGGCGAGGGTGCGGTCTTTCAGCAGGCCGGCATTGGTCACCAGGAGGTCGAGGCCGCCACACTCTTCTTGTGCGAATTCCATCATGGCTGCGACCTGGTCGGGATTCGTTACATCAGCGCCAAAGCAGAACGCCGGTTGGCCCAGGTTCGAAAGGTCAGCTGCGAGAGTCTTCGCTTCTTTTTCCATGTCCGGCGAGGGGAAGTGGTTGATGATGACCGCATAGCCGTTTGACGAGAGCTCACGGCAGATCTCGGCGCCGATGCCACGGGAGCCGCCGGTGACGAGAGCGATCTTCTTGGGAAGAGGTACAGATGCCATGAATTGTCCTTTCTTTGTTAGCATGTCATTCCGGGCCAGGACCCGGAATCCATCTTTTTTTCATTATTTTTTAGATCCCGGATCTGGGTCCGGGATGACGTGTTTTATTATTTCTGGATCCCCGGTCGTGGCCGGGGATGACAGACGATGACATTAAACCGGTGACTGGATCACATCGAATTCTTCGCCGGCGAGCTGATACTGTGAATTGGCCAGCAACGTATGTTCGGGGACATCGAAAAGTTTGCACATGCATTTATCCATGGCTTTGAAATCACGACCGAGGAACAGGAGCTGTGTCCTCTGGGTCCGGTCATTGTCTTGATCGTCCGAGATGGCAGCCACACGGGCATCGATCAGACAAAGCAGTTTCGGGAGTATGGGATTGTCAAAAGGGAGCTCAGCGATTTTCTGCAGGTTGCTGCCGCGCTGTCCGGGAAATACACCGGCCAGATGGGAGGATATGAGCGCGTTTTCTTTCGCCGTTTGAAGCGCAAGTGGCGTCAGGGTGATCAGGAGATCAGATCCGATCAGCCGTTTGGGGATGTCGAACAGGGAACGGCGGAACGGGATGGTCTCATGTGCTTCGTCGCTGAAATTGACGAGTTCGAGCTCGGAGAGCAAGGGATGGCCGGCAAGGATCTTTTTTGCTTTGGTGATCGCTTTGTCATCCGCAAATCGTTCGCCGATGGTGATATTGTCGGTCTGGGCTCCGTTTTTCAGCAGGTGGTCGACGAGCAGAACGAGCAAAGCCGGATCGCTGTCTGTGCATGAGGACAGGATGGCGATCTTGGATTTATTTTCGATAGAGAGCGGCCCCATGAGGCGGAACAGGCGATCGGCAGCCTCATCCAGACTGTAGCGGATCTTGGTCGCAATGACCGTACGCTGGGAGGCGGCGGCAGTCGTATCTTCGATGGTTTCGCCGACCCGATAGGACTGGAAAGTTTTGCGGGTGTGCGTCTGGCCATGCTCATCTTCGAGCAACAGGACCGTGTACGGCACTTTTTGATGCTCGCGGGAGGGAATCTGGACTTCAGTCAAAGCGCGAATGGTGAATTTTTCCGGAGTCACCCTGGTTACAGGTTGATGGCAGAACACGCAGCGGTCGATGGGGTAATACCAGGTTTGCTGGCAGGCGGTGCAGCGGTAGTACATGTTATTTCCTCAAGATATGGACGATGGCGCTTCCCACGAGCGAGCCGAAATTGTAGGCGAGACCGGTCTGGGCATTGGCGACCTGACGCGCGCCTGCTTCGCCGCGCAGCTGGGTCGCGATCTCGGCGACCTGTCGGATGCCGGTGGCTCCCACGGGATGGCCACAGGCCTTCAGCCCTCCGGACGGATTGACCGGAAGTGACCCGGTGCGGCTGGTACGCCCTTCGCGGATCCACTTGACAGCTTCGCCCCGTCCGCAGAAGCTGAGGTTTTCCAGCATGATGAGCTCGACCGGGGTGAACCCGTCGTGGATCTCAGCCACCTGAATATCCTTTGGTGTCAGGTTGGCTTGACGAAATGCGTCAGAGGCTGCCTTCTGGACTTCTTTGCGGTCAGTAGGATCTCTGTCCTGGGCGAAATTGATGTGGTTGGTGGCAAAAGCGGAGCCAATGATCTGGATAGAGCGGTGCGTGCGCTTGCCGCGCTCCATGACCATGGCTGCGGCTCCGTCGGTGTTGGCACTGCAGTCGAACAGCCGCAGAGGGGAGCAGATCACTTTGGAATTCTCTATCATCTCCATGGTGACGTCTTTGCCGAAGAAATGTGCGTTGGGATTCAGATTGCCGTTCTGGTGGTTTTTGTACGAGACGAGCGCGAAGTCGTGCATCGTTGCGCCGTATTTCTGCATGTAGGTGCTGGCCGCCAGGGCTCCGGCTGCCGGAAAGACGAGTCCTTCCCGTTGGTCAAATTCCCTGTCTGCATCTCCTGCGACGAAGTAGAGCATGTCGGGAGAGACAGACATTTTTTCTCCGCCGACCACCAGAACACGCTGATAGTGTTTCAGTGAAATGCAGGCCTGGTGTACTGCTACACCACCACCGCCGCACGCAGCTTCCAGGCTGAAGATGGGGAGATGCAGGCCGGGAAAATAGCCGGCGAGCACGGCGCCCAGGTGGCACTGGTTATTGCTTGAGGCGCTGAGGTTGTTCGACACATAGATCGCCTCGATGTCCTTGATCTCCAGCGCCGCGTCCTTCAGTGCGCCTTCGATGGCCGAGAACATCATCTCGGGCAGGGTGAGGCTGGTCTGACCAAATTTTGAAACGCTGAGTCCGGTGATGTACATGGGGGAATCCTCAAAAAAAATCCCAATTGACCAAATGACTAATTGACCTAAAAAAATCCTTAGAAATTAGAGCACTTAGGTCAATTAGAATTTTAGTACTCAACTCCTTCTCTTGCTTGAATGCCTTTGGTATAGGGGTGTTTGATCTCCTGCATGTTCGTGACATAGTCGGCGAGGTCGATGAGCGCCGGCGGGGCATTGCGGCCGGTCATGACGAGCTCCAGGCCGGCAGGTTTGCTCCGTACGCAGTCTACCACGGCGGCGACCTCGAGCAAACCGAAATCCACGGCGCAGACGATCTCATCGAGGATGAGGAGATCGTAGCCCTCTTTCATGGCTTCTCTCACGAACGCCAGGCCTCTGGCGGCTTCTTCCCTGTCTTTTGGCTGGATATTGTCCTTGAATACAAAATCAGGCTGGCCGAACTGCACGATTTCTGTCGAGGGAAGAAATCTGAGTGCCCGGAGTTCACCGTAGTCGGTACGGCCTTTCATGAACTGGATGATCAGGATCCTTCGTCCATGACCGGAGGCTCTGACCGCCAGGCCAAGGGCGGCAGTAGTCTTGCCTTTTGAGGGGCCGGTGTAGAGATGGACGAGGCCGGCATGGCTAGACATAGGTGGTGATGGTAATTAAGAAATTTTATACACATCCTTGCGATGGCCGCAGAGGTAGATTTCGATGGTTCCATCTTCAATGGTATACAACAAGCGATAGTCACCGATCCTCAGACGGAATCCAGGAAGCTTTTTACCTCTCAGTTGTGTGATATCCAGACTGGGGTCGCCGGGATCAGCTTCCAGTCTGGCCAGAGCTGACAGGATTTTCTCTATGATCCGGTTGCCCAGGCGAGCTATTTGCTTCTGGGCTTTGGGTTTGATGAGGAGTCTAGGCATCGGGGGAGCGGCCTTGTTTTTTGAGTTGATCTCTGAAGTCAGAGAGGCTGACACCGGCGGCATCACTTTCGTTCCGTATGGCTTCATTCAGAGCCAGAGTGTCGAGAAAATCTTCCTGGATGCGCTGGAGCTCTGCGAAATAGGCAGGAGTGACGATCACCATCTCGGGCTGGTAGTTTTTCATACCTACCACGAAGTTTTGCTTCTTGAGCATCTTTCTCATGACACCGAAGTTCTTCTGAATCTCAGTAACCGAGAGCTGTTGGTCAATGTACGCCTGAATAGTCATTTCGTGCCGCCATACTATGTATAATTATGCAGACAATAGTATATACAATTATTGTTTATCAGGCAAACCGAATTTGTGTGTCTGTAGAAATAGTTGTGCCGCCTGGTGAGGAGTGATCTTCCGGTCAGCTACGAGCAGCCTGGCCTGATTCCACCATTCTGGATCGTTTGACCTGTCTGTGATGGTCGAAAGGCGGCAGTGAATGCAGTCCAGGATCTCTCTCTGAATCCTGCCGGACTGTTTTTGGGGAGACTGAACCTGCGTGTGCGAAGTGATCATTTTCAGCAGTTCAACGATGCCTTCGCCGTTCTCAGCTTTGGTCTTGAGCACGGGGATCTGCCAGGTCTGTTCTTCGGAACTTTGCAGCTTGACGTCTGCTAGCATCATCTGCAGCTGCGCCTGTTTGCGGTCGGCACCGGGGAGGTCGGATTTGTTGATGACGAAGATGTCGCCGATCTCCATGATGCCGGCCTTGATGGCCTGGATATCGTCGCCGGCTTCCGGCGTCAGCACATTGACGAGGGTGTCGGTGAGGTAGGCGATATCGACCTCGAGCTGGCCGGCACCGACAGTCTCCACGATTACGAAGTCGAAACGGGCAGCATTGAATACATGGAGTATGTCAGCGGTCGCGTTTGAAATTCCGCCGCGATGTCCACGGGAGGCCATGCTGCGGAAGAACACTTTGCCTTCTGATTTTTCACTGCCGTGGTATCTGATCCGGTCGCCGAGTACCGCACCTCCGGTAAAAGGGCTGGTCGGGTCGATGGCGAGCACGGCGATGGTCTTGTCCGCTTTGACCAGATGACTGATCAGCTGGTTGACGAGTGTGCTCTTGCCAGCGCCAGGGAGGCCTGTGATGCCGATGACATGTGAGTACTTCGGCTCGAGATAGAGTTCGTCAGCCAAGCCCAGAGCCTGTTCGTCCAGGTTTTCAATACCTGAGATCAGTCTGGCGAGGGCGATGAAGTCGCGCTGTTTGATCTTGTTGTTGTCAGTTTTTGGGGTAGCCATAGTGGGTGACCTGGTACAAACAATGCAGATCCATTCGTTTCGGAAGCCTTCCTCCTACGTCAAATGCACTACGGAGGACAAGTCGTTCAGGATGACGGCTCGCGATTATTTTTTTGTATTGTCACTCTGAGTTCCGCGAAGGTACGTCGTTCGCGAACGACGTACCGAAGAGTCTCCTGTCATTCAAAAACAACTAAAGAGTAATTCTCTGCTGATATTCTCCGAATTCCTCCCGCATGACGGAGCAGATCTCTCCTATGGTCGCATAGCATTTCACGCAGTCGTACACATAGGAGAACAGGTTGCCGCCGCGGCGGATGCGGTCTTTCAGCTTCATGAGAGAGATGATGACTTCTTTGTTCGGTCGTTCCTGCTTGAGTTTCTCCAGGCTGCGCAGCTGAACCTCTTCCAGTTCAGGCGAATGAAAATGGATATCGATCTCCAGTTCCTCGTCCTGTTTGGTCAGGAAGCGGTTGACACCAACCACGGTCTGCTCGCGGTCCTTGATAGCCTTGAATGTCCTGTAAGACTGTTCCATGATGGTGCGCTGGGGATAGCCGTCCTCGATGGCCAGGCGCATGCCGCCCAGCTTTTCGATCTTGCTCAGTTCCTGCTCCACATCAGTGACCATGCGGTCGGTCAGGGATTCGATGAAGTAGCTGCCTCCGAGGGGATCTACCGTGCTTGGTACTCCGGTCTCGTAGGCCAGGATCTGCTGGGTGCGCAGTGCGATGCGCACGGATTCTGTGGTTGGGAGAGCGAGAGCTTCGTCGTAGCTGTTTGTGTGAAGTGACTGCGTGCCGCCGAGCACAGCCGCGAGCGCCTGGTAGGCGACCCGAACGATGTTGTTGTACGGCTCTTTGGCGGTGAGCGAGGAACCTGCGGTCTGCGTGTGAAATTTTAAAGTGAGGCTTTTGGGATTTCTGGCTCCGTAACGATCCTTCATCATGGTCGCATAGATACGTCTAGCGGCCCGGAATTTGGCGATTTCCTCGAACAGGTCTGAGCCGCTGGAAAAAAAGAAGGATAGGCCCTGGGCAAAGGAATCCACTTCCAGCCCGGTGGTCAGCGCAGCGTCGATATACTCGATGGCATCGGCAAAGGTAAAGGCTAGCTCCTGCACGGCATTGGCCCCGGCTTCGCGGATGTGGTAGCCGGAGATGGAGATCATGTTCCACAGGGGCAGATGCTTGGCGCAGGTCTCGAAGATGTCGGTGGTCAGACGGAGCGAAGGCCCGGGCGGGAAAATGTAGGTGTTGCGGGAAATGTATTCCTTCAGGATGTCATTCTGGATCGTGCCTCTCAGGTTCTTGGTCTCTGCTCCCTGCTTTTCTGCCAGCGCCACATACATGGCGAGGATCACGATCGCCGGCGCATTGGCGGTCATGGAGGTCGAGACGCCCACCAGAGGGATGCCGTCGAACAGTACTTCCATGTCCCGGAGCGAATCGATGACCACCCCGGTCCGGCCGACCTCGCCCAGGGCCATGGGATGGTTGGAGTCGTAGCCGAGCTGGGTGGGCAGGTCAAAGGCGATGGACAGACCGGTCTGACCGCTTTCCAGCAGGTACTTGTTCCGTTTATTCGTTTCTTCGGCGGTGCCGTACCCGGCATACTGGCGCATGGTCCAGAGCCGCCCGCGGTACATGGTGGGGTAGATGCCGCGGGTATAGGGGAATTCGCCGGGCAGTTCGAATCCTGGTTCATCCTGGTCGAGTTCGGTATAGACGGGTTCGATATTTTTGTCCGACGCAGTATGAAAGGCAAGTTGCCGTTCAGGTGTCTTCTTCTGGAAAGGCTTGAGCGTATCGTTTTTCCACTGCGCAAAAAGTTTTTTCTTTTGTCTTCTAGCTGGCATCAGAGGACTTTCCCAGATCGAAGTAGGTACGGATCCTTTTGGCCACATCATCCAGGTCGTCATGGATGCCGTAAATGTGTGCTACTCCCATAGACTTCAGTTCTGCATAATCCTGCTCCGGGATAATGCCCCCGGCGAGGAAAAGTTTGTCAGTGACGCCTTTCTGTTCGAGCCGTTTGAACAACTGCCGGAACTGGGCGACATGCCCGCCGCTGAGCGAACTGAGCATGACGACATCAGGATCTTCCTGGATGATGGCGTCTGAGATCATGCGCGGGGTCTGACGGACGCCGGTGTAGATGACTTCAAATCCAGCGTCCCGGAGCATGAGCGCGAGGATCTTGGCTCCCCGGTCATGGCCGTCGAGGCCGGGTTTGGCGATGAGAATTCTGATAGGCTTCATGAAAGTGAGAAATTAATAAATAAGACGACTGGTCATCGAGCAATAAAAAAGCTTCCTTAGGAAGGAAGCTCGAGAGGAGACGCGTACAGCGCAGCCACCGGCTTCCTAGGAAGCGCTAATAATTCCGATGGTGACGATGAAGGAAGAACGGTAGGGCATGGGTTCTCTGCATATGATCTGTCTGTTCAATTATGGCACATCGGCGGTTTTGGTGTCAAATCCCCGAATTAGATCACGAAATATCTTACCGAAGGAGGTAACGTTAGCTCATTCATAATCTTACCGAAAGGTGGGACAATCTCTTGATTTACAATCAGGAGGGCCCAGAACATGATGAGCTTCAAAAGTAAACGAGAATACATCAAGGAGATCAGGGATAAATATAAACGATCCTCACGATCTCAAAAAAGCCAACTCCTCCAGGATGTCAGTGATATCACCGGGTATCATCGG
>MNZT01000021.1 GCA_001873755.1 Candidatus Wirthbacteria bacterium CG2_30_54_11
AGCAGGACATCCTGAACGCCTATATCAACGGCCGCGGTTCTGTCACCATGCGTGCCCGGACCACCATGGAAGAAGCCAAGAACGGCAAGACCTCCATCATCGTGGACGAGCTGCCTTATCAGGTGAACAAGGCTACATTGATCCAGAAGATCGCCGATCTGGTCAAGAATAAGCAGATCAAGGGGATCGCTGACCTGCGCGATGAAAGCGACCGCTCAGGCATGCGCATCGTGATCGAGCTTAAAAGAGATGCCATACCAAAGGTCATATTGAACCAGCTTTTCAAGCATACCCAGCTTCAGCTGAATTTTAATTTCAACATGGTCGCCCTGGTGGACGGCCGTCAGCCCAAAGTTCTGCATCTGCGGAAGATCCTGCAGTGCTATATCGACCACCGCAAAGTGGTCATCACCCGCCGCACCCGCTTTGAGCTCAAACAGGCTGAGGACCGTGCGCACATCCTTGACGGTCTCCTGATCGCACTCAATCATCTGGATGAAGTCATAGCCACCATCCGGGCGTCCGCCAATGCAGAGGTAGCTGAGACCAATCTTATTGAAAAGTTTGAGCTTTCCGTACGCCAGGCCAAAGCCATTCTGGAAATGCAGCTCCGTCGCCTCGCGGCTCTGGAACGCCAGAAAATTGAGGATGAATACCGTGAGATCATGATGCTCATCACTGAGCTGCAGTCCATCCTCGCCGATCCTCGTAAGATCCTGTCCATCATAAAAAAAGAGCTCTCCGAGCTCAGCCAGAAGTACGGCGATGAACGCCGGACCAAGGTCATCCCCACCGCGATCGGCCAGTTCAACGAAGAAGACCTGATCAAGGAAGAGGATGTCTACATCACCATCACCCGTGACGGCTATATCAAGCGCATGTCGCTCGATACTTACACCTCCCAGCACCGCGGCGGCAAGGGTGTCATCGGCATGACCACCAAACAGGAAGACGTGGTCGAACACCTGCTCGTCATGTCGACCCATCACTATCTTCTGTTCTTTTCCAACCGGGGCAGAGTGTTTAAGCTGAAAGCATATGAAATCCCGGAATCCAGCCGCACGGCCAAAGGTCAAGCGCTCATCAATCTGATCCCCATAGAACAGGGTGAAAAGATCTCCGGTGTGCTCAGCATTGACCGGTTCAACAGCGACGTCTGCCTGGTCATCGGCACCCGCAGCGGCATCATCAAGAAGACCGAGCTCAGAGAATACGAGAACATCAGAGCCTCCGGCATTATCGCCATCAACCTCAGGGACACCGACGAGCTGTCCTCTGTCCGCCTCATCCACCAGGGCGAGCATATCATAATGATCACGGAACGAGGCCAGTCCATCCGCTTTGATGAAAAAGATACCCGTGCCGTAGGGCGCAACAGCATCGGCGTCATCGGTATCCGATTGAACTCGGGAGACCGTGTCCTCGATATGGACGTGATCGACCCCAAGGATGAAGAAAAACAGCGCGTCTGCATTATTTCTTCGCACGGCTACGGCAAATGCACGCTCGTCAAACACTTCCCGCTTCAAGGTCGGGGAGGCAAGGGCGTCAAAGCGGCTCAGATCACGTTAAAGACAGGTGAACTTGCAGCCTCTCGTATCCTTGACCAGACAGACGAAGATCTGGTCGTCATATCCAAGCTCGGCCAGGTCATCAGGCTTCCGGTGCGCAATGTGAACACCCTCGGAAGAGCTACCCAGGGTGTACGGGTGATGAGACTAAACCCTGACGACGCCGTCGCCGAAATGGCGACTCTCCCGGAACAGGAAGAACCGCCTCAAGAATAGGGCAGCCGGCTTTACACTCCACAGGTTTTTTGTTACATTTCATTTGTTTTTTCACACCTGAGGTGACCCATGCTTGATTTTGGTATTTTTCTCGAATCCAAGCCAATCCTCTACACCCTGATCTTCCTGGGGCTCTCACTTGCGGCCATGTGGATCCTCTCGATTTACTGGGTGTATCAGGACATCTTCACCCGGTCGAAAAATGCAGTTCTGCAGATCGTCGCCATCGTGGTCGCCATCGTTTTTCCGTTCGCCGGCCTGCTCATGTATGTTCTCCTCAGGCCCGGTCAGACCATGGAGGAGCGGCGCCTCCAGCTTCTCGATGAAAAGATCATGCGCCGTCAGATCGGCGACCTCGCCCTGTGCCCTCACTGCCGCAAATCAGTTGATGATGACTTCCTGTTCTGCCCGTTCTGCCGGAAAAAGATCAAGGATACCTGCCCTGGCTGTGAGCATATCGTCACCCGGCAATATGAAGTGTGCCCCTATTGCGGCTACGACCTCCAGATGGCCAAAACTTCGAAGAAGCCGCTGCCTGAAAAGGACCTTTCGCCGGCTGCTGATCTAGAATCTAAAACAAAGCAGATCAAAAAATGAATACGACAGGAAACCAGCTTCAAACACTTTTTGATACCGACAATTTGTTCAATGTTCATCCACCAAGCGCGTTTAGCACGGCATCGGTATATTTCACGGTCTTCTTTCTGCTGATAGCTGTATGGATTATTGCGCCCTTCGTCCTGAAGACCATGTTCCCGGCCAAGGGATCTGCCATCCTGCGTCAGTTCCTCCGGAAGATCACATCCTATTTCGCGACGGCCTCGCTTCTGGGTGTTTTTCTCGTCTGGTGCAGGATCCAGTATATTGCCTTCTTTTCCATGCGGATCTGGCTTTTATCGCTGGTACTCCTACAGATCGGCATGGCTCTCTACTTCATCTACGAAGCCCGAATCCTCTATCCCAGATTTATGTCCATGTACAGGCAGCAGCTGGAAAAAGAAAAATATTTACCTAAACGGAAAACACGCAAGTAAGGTGAAGGAGCCAGTATGGGGAAAGTTTTAGTCATCACTTCCGGAAAGGGCGGCGTCGGCAAAACGACGACGACTGCCAATCTAGGATCTGCTCTGGCTCTGCTCGGAAATAAAGTCGCGGTCGTGGACGCTGATATCGGCCTGAGAAACCTCGATGTCATCATGGGGCTTGAAAATCGCATCGTCTACGACGTCGTGGATGTGATCGAAGGCACCTGCAAACTGAAACAGGCTCTGATCCGTGACAAGAGTTTTGACAATCTCTTTCTCCTCCCGGCCGCACAGACGCGCGACAAGAACGCCGTGACTCCTGCCCAGATGAAAGAGATCTGCAAGGACCTGGAAGAAAAATACGACTATGTACTCGTCGACTCACCCGCCGGCATCGAGCAGGGTTTCAGGAACGCCATAGCCGGCGCCCACCATGCCATCATCGTCACGACCCCGGAAGTTTCTGCCGTGCGCGATGCGGACCGGATCATCGGACTGGTGGAAGCGGCTGAGCTCGATACTCCCATGCTCATCATCAACCGCATCCGCCCGGCCATGGTGGAAAAAGGCGACATGATGTCGGTCGAGGATGTTCTCGATATTCTCGCCATCAATCTGCTGGGCATCATCCCGGACGACGAAAAAGTGATCACCACGAGCAATAGAGGTGATCCTGCGGTCCTCGACAAGAAATCAGGCGCTGGCCAGGCATATCAGAATATTGCTCTCCGTATCATGGGGGAAGAAGTCCCCCTGATGAATCTGAAGAAAAAGCCCAAGGGACTCAAGGGGATCTGGCACGGGGTCAAAAAAACATTGAAAAAGCGGGTCATATAGCAAAAGGAGCTCGAATGCCGAGTATCTGGGAAATCATGATCAATATCTTCAAAAAAGGCTCCGACGACGCTGACACCGCTCACGACCGTCTGAAGCTCGTATTGAGAAAAGACCGGGTCAAGATCACGCCGGAAGCGCTCGAAGGGATCAAGAGAGATATCCTGAAAACCATATCTCAATATGTCGATATCGAAGAAAACAATCTCCAGCTCGATATCCAGTATACCGGTACGGACACCTCAATCGTAGCCAGCATGCCGGTCAAGGGCGGCCGAGCCGAGATCACCGGCAAACGCACCGTCGCGACTCCGGATAAGGACGAAGCCACCGCTGCGCTCAAGCCACCCAAAAGCCCGAAAACAGCAGCGAAAAAGCCCAGAAAATCTGGGACCAAGAAAACCGCCAAGAAAAAAAGTACCCGGAAAAAAGCAGCGGCTCAGACAAAACCTGTTGCCGTAAAACCTGCTGTCTGATTCAGTAGAACCGCTATCAGTTACTCAATTGCCAGCCTTTTAGGACTGGCAATTGTTTTCTCCGAGAGGATCTCCATGATCAAACTGATCGTATCTGATATCGATGGGACCCTCATCGGTTCCTCCCTTGCCATCTCGCAGCCGGTCCGTGAAGCAGTGAAGGCGTTCGAAGCGAACGGTGGCTTTTTTTCGGCCTGCACCGGCAGGTTCGCAGGCAGCGGACTGCTGGTGGCCCAGACCCTCGGGCTGAATGCACCCTGCGTGTTTTCCGATGGTGCGCTGGTCATGTGGCCAAAAACCGGAGAAGTGCTCTACGAACAGACGATACCTATCGAGGCCGTCAGAGAGCTGGCTGTTTTCTGCCAGGCTCATGGCCTGGTCGTAGAACTCTACGACCGGACGAACTATTTTGTAGAGCACCGGCACGAGCTCATCACCATGCATGGCAAAATGCTCGAAGTATATCCGGTAAAACGGCGATTTGAACCTCAGTTCTGTGACTTTTCGACCGTACTTACTGAAGAGCACCACTGGATCAAAGCAGTGATCCTCTGTGACCACCCCGAGCGAAAAAAACTTATCGATCAATTTGCACAGGAACATCCAGAAACACTCAGGTTCAGCTCAGCCAAAGGTCCTGACAAGGATCATCACCACATCACCTTCTTCAATATAACCCATCCTGCGGTCAGCAAGGGCCTAGCTGCCTTGATGGTCGCCCGGGAGCTGGGTATTTCTGTCGCCGAAACCATGGCGATAGGGGATGCCAATAACGACGAACCACTCTTCGAAGCTGCCGGCGTTCGAGTTGCCATGGGCAATGCCACCAAAGAGCTGAAGTCCCTTTCGACCCATATCGTGGCCGACTCTGACCATGACGGCGCAGCCGAAGCTATTTTGACCATCGCGATGAAGGAGTAGTCATGTCCCGTATCCAGGCGGTGATCTTTGACATGGATGGCGTCATCATCGACTCGCAGACCAGGTGGATACCCATCGCAGAAGAGCTCTACAGTCATTTGTTCCCGGGGTATGATCAGGAGCAGATCCTCGCTCTATCCAAAGAGATTCATGGGATCAGTTTTGCTGACGAGTATATCGTACTTCGAGACAAACATGGCCTCGATATCACCCAAAAAGATTTTTTCGACCTATATGGCAAGTCAGCTCAAAAACTCTATCATGAACAGGCAGTCCTCAGTCCACATCTGTTAGACTTTTTGGACAGTCTGAAACCATCCTACCAGATCGGCCTTGCCTCCAATTCTTTCCGTCCCTGGATCGATATCGTTCTGCAACGGTTCGAACTATCTGTCTATTTTGACGTCGTGACGACTGCCGATGATCTGAAGGGTGGGGGCAAGCCCTCGCCTGAGATCTTCCTCCTGACTGCGGAACGGCTGGGAGTCCCCGCCTCAGAGTGCGTGGTCATCGAGGACTCCATCCCCGGCGTTACCGCCGCTCAGGCAGCCGGGATGCTCTGCATCGGTTATCATGGTCACAGTCCGGTCGAACATGTCGCTCAGGCAGATGTGAAGATCAAGTCGTTCGCCGAAGCATCTGAAGCCCTTGCAGGACTCCTCAAAGGCATCTAGAATAGTGCCGGTCGACTGATATCCAGGTAGTACAGGGAATAGATAACGAAGCGTGTGGTCCTCCGAAGTTCATTCGACGTAGGAGGATACGAGGAGAAGGCCATGAACTGCCATGGTTCATGGGATCGGACCCCCGACACCAGGCCGGGGAGTATCTGCGGAAACCTTCCGGTGCACTTTCCCGTCGTAAACCGGCTGTCAAAACCGATGAGGGACAAAGCAGCCTGGCCAGGAAAGGACATACTATCCGTCATCTGACGGCAGCACAAACCAGTACTCTACCGAAAGGGCTAACCATGTGCGGTATTGTCGGGTATATCGGTGAAAAACAGGCAGTCCCCATCCTCATGAAGGGGCTGGCCAAGCTGGAGTATCGAGGCTATGACTCGGCCGGGATTGCAGTCATCTCTGACCGTGAAATCGCCATACACAAAACCACAGGCAAACTGGAAAATCTGGCCAGAAAGATAAAGGGAATGACCATCCCCGGCACTATCGGCATCGGGCATACCAGATGGGCGACCCATGGGGGAGTGACCGACCTGAACGCTCATCCGCATGCTTCCTGCAAAAGGGATCTGGTGGTCATCCACAACGGGATCATCGAGAACTACCAAGAGCTCAAAGAAGACCTGCTGGCCAAGGGGCATGTATTCCAGTCAGAGACCGACACCGAGGTCATCGCTCACCTGATCGAGCAGGAGTTTGATACTCTCCCGACTCTTTCTACCGGGAACCCCCTCACCGAAGCGGTCAGACGGGCGCTCTCCCAGGTAGAAGGCGGCTATGCCATCGTGGTTCTTCATCGCAACCGCCCGGACACGATCGTCGCTGCCCGCATGCACAATCCGCTCATCATCGGCCTGGGCAAAGGGGAAAATCTCGTCGCCTCGGACATCCCTGCGCTCCTAGACTATACCAAAGTCGTCTGCGACCTCGAAAATGGCCAGATGGCCGAAATATCCAAAAATTCGGTTCGCATCTCCAACCTCCAGGGCAAAGAGCAGCCGCTGGTGACCAGGACCATCACCTGGGACGTGGCTCAGGCTGAAAAAGGGGGATACCCTCATTTCCTCATCAAAGAAATCCACGAAACACCAGCCGTCCTCCGCGATGTCCTGCGCAACAAAATTCGACGCGGCAGCATCAATCCTCAGCCGCTCGGGCTCGAAGGGCTTGATCTCCGGAAGATCAACAAGATCACGCTGCTGGGGTGCGGGTCAGCCGCCTATGCCTGCCTGTACGGAAAGTATCTTTTGGAAAAATGGACCCGGATCACGACCGAGGTCCAGGTAGGCTCCGAATTCCGCTACCATCAGCCGATCATCGATGGATCGACGCTCGTGATAGCGCTCAGCCAGTCAGGCGAGACTGCAGACACCCTGGCCAGCATAGAATTAGCGAAAAAAGCCAAACCAATGCGCACCATCGGCGTCATCAATGCCATCGGCAGTTCCATGACCCGTCAGGTCGATCAGGTCTGCCTCCTGCAGGCAGGCCCCGAGATCTCGGTCGCCTCGACCAAGGCGTTCAGCTCCATGATCGTCAGCCTGGCCCTCATGGCGCTCCATATCGGAAAAGTTAGGGGAGTCCAGACGGATGACTCCTTCCTCTCCGAGATCAACCGCCTGCCCGAGCTGACTTCAAAAGTCCTGGAACAGGAGCACGAGATCGCACGGATCGCGACCTACTACATTCACCACCAGGATGCCTACTACATCGGCCGTGATGTGAACTATCCCAGTGCACTGGAAGGCTCCCAGAAACTGAAGGAGCTGTCCTACATCCACGCTGAAGCCTATCCGGCAGGAGAGCTCAAGCACGGCCCCAATGCGGTCATCTACGATCATTTTCCCATCATCTGCCTCGTGCCCGAGGGACACGTATACAAGAAAATGATCAGCAACATTCAGGAAATGAAAGCACGCAAGGCTTCGATACTGAGCTTCGCGACCGAGGGCGATACCCGCATTGCAGCGCACTCAGATCATGTCGTCTTTCTGCCCAGGACTTCAGAAGAGATATCCGTCATGGTCAATACCCTGGCCATGCAGCTGTTCGCCTATTACGTCACACTCTACAAAGGCTACAGCATCGATCAGCCCCGCAGTCTGCAAAAATATTTCCCCAAACCCGGAGAGATCACTGCCCCGCCCAAAAGCATTGATATCGACAAACCAAGAAATCTGGCGAAATCAGTGACCGTGGAATAACCACTTATCAAGAGAGATTGAGGGAGAGGATATGAACTACGATCTGTTTGCCTCAGAATCAGTGGCTGCCGGACACCCTGACAAGATCTGCGATCAGATTTCTGACGCCGTCGTAGACGCGGTACTGACCCGGGACTCAATGGGCAGAGTTGGCGTGGAATGCCTGGCTGCCCACGAGCATCTGACCATGGCAGGGGAGGTGACCACCAGGGCTGAAGTGGACTTCAGCGCCATAGCCCGCGGGGTCATCGCCGATCTCGGATACACACATCCTGAATACCATTTCACTGACCGCTCTCCGATATCGGTTCAGATCCATCAGCAGTCACCTGATATTTCCTGCGGGGTCGACAGTGGGGGAGCCGGCGACCAGGGGATGATGTTCGGCTATGCCTGCAATGAAACCCCGCAGCTGATGCCCATGCCCATCACGCTTTCCCATGCACTGGTCCGGGGCATGGATACCGCGAGAAATGAAAAGACCATCGATTGCCTGAGACCGGATGGCAAAAGTGAAGTCGTAGTACTCTACGAGAACGGGAGACCGGTCGCGGTCGAACGGGTCATTCTCGCCGTCCCGCACAAACCGTCCACCAGCCGGTCAGAGCTGAGAGAAGCGCTCTTCGAACAAGTGGTCAAACGCGTGATGGCAGAGTATCAATTTGATGTATCCATGGACAACCTGGTGGTCAACGGCACCGGAGTATGGAACATCGGCGGTCCTTCGTCTGACAGCGGCCTGACGGGACGCAAGATCATCGTTGATACCTATGGAGGCATGGGCCGCCACGGCGGAGGCTGTTTTTCCGGCAAAGACCCGACCAAGGTCGACCGCAGTGCCGCCTATGCGGCCAGATTTATTGCCAAAAACATCGTCGCGCATGGTCTGGCCGACCGCTGTGAAGTCTCGGTCGTCTATGTGATCGGCCACCGCTATCCCGTGGCCAGGGCTATCGATACGTTCGGCACTGCCAAAGCGGACAAGGAGCAGATCGAGGCATTCGCCTGGGACCTCCTTGACCTTTCGGTCAAAGGCATTATCGATGGATTATCGCTGACGAAGCCTATCTACCGCAGCACTGCCGCCTACGGCCATTTTGGACGTCCGGAATTCCCCTGGGAACGAGTAGTGGGTGAGACGTCTGATGGCTAGACGATCCGAACGAACGAATGTCGCACATTTATACTTTTACGACGTTCGTTGATAATTATGAATCCGATGCGATGTGCGAATACTGGACGCCCTGCATCGCTTTCTTTAATTCCAGATCGGTAGTCATCCGTTCCAGCATCTTGGCGAACGATTTGATCGCGCTGATCGACATGGCGATGCGGGTATGCATATGGACTTCGCTCGCATTGGCAGGATTTTCCAGACCGAATGAAAAAACGACCGCGTCAGCAGACGCATTGGCCAGGATGCGGGTCGCAAACCTGGGCGGCTCTGAAGTCAGGACAAAATTCTGCTTTTTTGAAGGTTCTGCTGCCGGCTTTTTGTCAATCTCACTCATGAGGAGTCCTTGTTAATGAAAAATCGAGAAACTAGCAGTCCACAATGGCTTTAAAACGCCATTTTGAGCGTTTACGCACTATAGAGCTCCAGGATGGGTTTTCGAAGCTGCAGCCGTATGGTTGGGTCATTTAGAAGCATCACTTTTTGTCCAAATTTATACTTTCCTTTCAAATGCGCCTTTCTGGTCTCCATGGAACTCATACGAACTGCCGTTCGCTTTCAGGATGATCTTGTACCCGGGGGTCACCACGCTCGTGCAGCTGCGGTCGGTCCGCACGATGCCGAGGCAGCTGTCCGGCCAGAGGATGAATTCTGCTTTCTCGACCGAGATCTGGTCAGCGCTGACTTTCAGCTCATCAGAGAGAGCGGCTTTCAGACTGTTCACGAATGGAGTCACTGCTTCGGGGATGGAAACCGGAGCCGTCTGCACTGAAAAATTGGTGGTTATTTCGCGATACCAGTCTTCCACCGAGCAACGGCTCAGAAAAAAAGCCACCGCAGCCAGCGACACGATGATCCAGAAGATTATCCGTTTGAACCAGCGGATGATGAACACGACAGTTTTCCTTTCACTGCAACACTTTTAACGGGACACTCTCATTTCAGATGGCTCTCTGATCCATACAAAGGGCATTGTAGCAGAGAGGGCAGTCCCGATAAAGCACTCTCCCCTATTTGCGTATGGATGGAGACTCTCTATATAATAGATATGGAAGTTACTGAACAGAAAAGAAAAATGCACGCCCAGAAAAAATTTCACATAACCAACGAAAAGATGGACAGGATCGCTTCTCACCTGCGGGGCAAAGGCGGTCACTTCAAACGGTCAACCGTCACCAGGGACCTGATATTCCTGCCGGACAGCCGTGCCTACCTAGATTCCTTCATTTCCCGTTTTTCGCTCATGAACGTGCCCAAAGGTCTGTTCCTCAGGGTCAGAGAAGAAAATGATCTCACCACCGCAGGAAAAAACACCCAGGATGTCGGCCTCCTGGCCTTTCGCAGCGAAGACGGGCTCATGATCGACGACCATATCCACATCGGACTGGATTATACGAGGCACAGCCTCACAGAGCTCCTGCATTTCTTCCAGCTGCTGGGAATCGACAAAGTGCTGGAAGTCACCAAGAAGAGAGATGAGTATGAGATCACCAGCTCGAAACGGTCCATGATTGTGACACTGGACCAGATAGAGAGCCTCGATTCCCCCTATCTGGAACTGCACGCATTCATAGAAAAAAACGAGCTGCCGCAACTCAGAGAAGAATTCGACACCCTGGCCCGCAGACTGCTCCTGGTCCATGAAACGACAGTATCCTCGACCTATGCCCAGCTCCTGCTGCAGCAGAAACAGACCTTGTGAATTGACACCCGGGGCCTGGATTCATTACACTCCCCATGGAAGCAATATTTTGAACCTAAGGAATCGTATGAAAAAAATCTCCCTGATCTCCATCTGCTGCCTCACCGTGTTGCTCCTCAGTTCTTGCAGCTTTGCCATGAAGGGCAAAGTTACTGACATCGTCTCAGGCCAGCCGGTAGGAAGCGCCACTATCACGATCGATCTGGGCAATGGTAAAACCCGCGAAGCCAAAAGCAACGACCAGGGCAGCTATCGCATCAAGAAAGACAATGCTGACCAGCAGATCACCTATACAGCCGATGGATACGATAGCTTCACCCTGATTTCCAAGTCAGACAAATCCAGAGATGTGTATCTGGTCCCGACCGCAGAGGAAACTGCCCGGCGCATCACACAAGCGATGCTGGATAAAAACTATGAAACCGCCTACGCCTACCTGCATCCCTTTGACCAGGGGTTTTTCACTCTCGATCAATTCAAAGAGATCCAGAGCGACTTCGAAAATTACCTGAGCCTGGTCAAGGAATTCCGCGTAGCCGAGACCAAAGACGTCGAGAGTTTCCGGGACAATATCCTGCAGAAGACTTTTACCGGGACCAAGGCCGTGACCGTGGTGCTGGTGATCGAGAATGGCGACATCAAGCAGGAGAACACCTGGGATATCAATCTCATGCGGATGACGGACGAGAACAACAAGGAATTCTGGCACTGGATCTTCAACCGGACCAGCAACTCCTAGCACTCCCCTTTTTAGAGTTGAAATGAATTTCTGTATATACCCTAGACAAGAGCAAAAAAAAACATTATAATAAAGTGATTTCGAGTGTTTACTATTTACATATATCCATAGATTCATTTTCGGGACAAAAACAAAAAAAGGGAGGTTCAGCCATGAAGACCAGTATCAGAAAACGTATCTCAGGATTGCTCGCCACCTTGATGATGTTGGCGCTCCTGCCACATGCACCTGCCGCCTATGCGCTGCAGTACCAGTTCAATGACGCCAGCTGGATGCTCAGTGATTCCAATCCGGCGGTGGTATCAAACTGGACGCTGACGTTCACGACCGTACAGGTGATTCCGGTCAGTGGCAAAATAGTCATCACGCCGGAAGCGACTGAATTCTCTATCGCCGGGTCGATGGACTATGCTGACCTCGACTTGACCCTGGCCGCTGCAGAGATCACGCTGGCAGCGACAGCCGGCACCGGCACTGGAACCGCTTGGGGCGTGGCCGTAACGACCGGGACTAGCGGCAGCATCACCCTCACGAATAATGATACAGATGTCGTCTCAGCAGGTACTGTCGTCGAAATCGAGATCGGCACCAATGCCACCGACGGTGTGAACCAGATCACTAA
>MNZT01000038.1 GCA_001873755.1 Candidatus Wirthbacteria bacterium CG2_30_54_11
CCCCTCTCCCTCCAAAAAAACCTTCCTCCTTCCCCCCGCCACGCTCGCCAAAGCCCTGTTCGTGCTGGCTCTGCTGCCCCGTGCCATCCTCGGCTGGTATTTCCCCCAGTTCAACGGAGACATCACCCGCGATGTCTACGCCCTGAAGGAGATTCTCACCGGCCATTTGGTACTCGTAGGCCCGCAGATCAGCCGGGTCGGCGAAATATTTCCGCACCTCGGCCCTTTTCTCTATTACCTCATACTCCCTTTCCTCGCCATAAGTGGCTTCCACCTGCCTCAGCTTGGCAATCTCCCCATCATCATCCTCGACTCCCTGGCCTCGGTCCTTCTGTTCAAGCTAACATACAAAAATTACGGCATCCATCTGGGAATCATAGCTTGGATGCTCTATGCCTTTGCCCTGAACAATATCTTCTGGGGCAGCTTCTTCTGGAACGGCAACTACGGACCAGCCCTGGTCATCTGCTGCTGGTACCTGCTGGAGAAACTGAAGGTGCCCGAAGTACGCCGCTCTCTCGAGCGACCGTCGCAACGACGAGTCTCGCAAAGCGGAGCCTCGCCGGAGGCGGGAAGTACGAAAAAAGACCAGTTCCTGCTCGCCATGTGCCTGGTCGCTCTGACTCACATGCACCTCATATTCTGGTGCTTCATACTCCCGGCGCTCGTCCTCGCGATGAAGCGGAAGCTGGGCGTCTGGCTGAAGTTCATCCCGCTCTGGTACCTCAGCCTGCTGCCCTGGCTGCTCGCCGAGCTCCAGAGCGGCTGGGCAAATACTCAAGCATTCATACACAGTCAACAGACTTTGCAGTCCGGCTGGCCGTTTCATAATCTCGTCTATCTCTACCAGACCCTGATGGCCTCGTGGTTCTGGCATGACAAACTGCACCGGGACCTGAACGCCTTTAGCCTCGGCGAAAATCCGGTCTTCTATCTCTCCCTCACCTTTGTCGTCCTGACCGCCATCGGACTGGTCATCCTCCTGAGGCAAAAGAAAAAGGATCTCGTCCTGCTGCTGGTACCGGTCATCGCCCTCCTGCTCCTGTTCCCCGAAAAACTTAACGCCGAGCGGTACTGGCTGTTTTCTACCCTTCCGCTCAGCATCGTTTCGCTCGTGGCGGTATTCCAGCTCTTCTGGCAGCATCGCCGGGGTGTCTGGATCGTCTATGGGCTACTCGCGTGCTTCCTCATTTACAATGTAACCGCCACCCGGCAGCTGCTGAAGGAGGTATCTGAAAACAGATATGAAGTCGACGGCACCATCATGATCAGTGTTCAGGAAACCGAACGCAGGGCAAAGGAATTAGTACAAACGACCAGCCTCCCAGCCATCGCGATCATCTCTGACGAAAACACCGCCCTGCTAGCCAGAGGATACCTGCCGCTCCGCTATTTCGCTGAACTGACCGGCAAGCGCGTCCTGGCGGCCCCCCTGGACCCGGGACGAGATTTTAATCCTTCGTTCTTCTATCCACCGCTCAAAACGGACAGCCTGTGCCCATCAGCTGATGAACAGGTCGATGTGCTCTGGATGCATACCAGAGGGGAGACTCCCCCTCTCCCGGCGAATACCGCAGGGAGCGACATCTACTGGGCGACCTTTGAAGGCAGAGAGCTCTTCGGCCGGTTCCTGGGGTCCTATGCCTGCAGCTCACTCGTGTTATGATTGGCCCGGATACCTCTATATCCCACGCACTATGAACCCAAAACCACCAGCTCTGGTCCTGGGCCTGACCGAAGAAGAAGCTGAAGCCCGAAAGCAGCGGGGCGAAGGAAACCTCTCTTCCTCTCAGGTCAGCCGCACCTATGGCGATATCATCTCCGAGAACCTGTTCAACTTTTTCAATCAGGTCCTCTTTTTCCTGTGCTTCATCCTGATCATACTGGGACATGTCACCGACGCGCTCGTGGCCGTCAGCACGGTCCTGATCAACGTGCTCATCTCGTTCGTCCAGGAGATCAACGCCAAACGGAAACTGGAAAAGATCGCCATCCTGAACCGGCCGCAGGCCACGGTCATCCGCGATGCGAGAGAGAGAACCATCCCCCCACAAGAGATCGTGACCGGCGATATCGTGGT
Organism: Candidatus Wirthbacteria bacterium CG2_30_54_11; assembly: GCA_001873755.1. Classification (GTDB taxonomy): domain Bacteria; phylum Patescibacteriota; class CG2-30-54-11; order CG2-30-54-11; family CG2-30-54-11; genus CG2-30-54-11. The sequence continues at coordinate 2,081 of MNZT01000038.1, forward strand.
CCTGACCCCGGGCGACCAGATCCTGGTCGACGGCCCGGTGGTAGGGGAAAACCCGGTAGAGGTTGACGAATCCATCCTGACCGGAGAATCAGACCCGGTCACCAAGCAGCCCGGCGATATGCTGTTCTCCGGTACCTTCTGCGTCAGCGGCAGGACGGTTTACCAGGCCGAAAAAGTCGGCTCCGCCAGTCTCGCCAACTCGCTTGTGGCCTCAGCCCGGAAGTTCAGCCGGCACTACACCGAGCTCCAAAACGAGATCAATCTCATCGTCCGCGTGATCATGCTCATCGCTTTTTATTTCGCCTTTCTCTTCACCATCAACTCGGTGATCAAGCAGGTCCCGTTTCCCGAAATGATCAAAATGGCCGTGGTCATCGTCACCCTGGTGCCCAATGGCCTGTTCCTCTCCATCTCGCTTTCCTACGCCCTGGGTGCGGTGCGCATCCTGGGTAAAGGCATACTGGTCCAGCAGGCCAATGCTGTAGAGTCCATCAGCCATCTCGATGTGCTCTGCATAGACAAGACCGGGACGCTGACCACCAATCGCCTCCGCTATGATTCTCTCCTCCCTCTGGGCACTTCGGATGAAAAAGCAGGCAAAAAGATGATCGCTGACTTTGCCTGGTCTACCTCTTCACCCAACGCCACCACGACCGCGATCACCGAAGCCTTTGCCGGAGAAAAACAGTCCGTGGCCACCGATGTCCCCTTTGCCTCCCGGCACAAATGGAGCGCGCTGGTATACAGCGAAAACAAGAATGATGTCATCATCCTCGGAGCTCCGGACATACTGCTGACCCAGAGCAGCCAGTCCGGTCTGATCCTGAAAAAGATGAAAGTGCTGACCGATAGAGGCCTGAGGGTGCTGCTGCTGGGCAGGGGATCGGTCCGCGACGGATTTGACCTCGGAGGGAAGCTGCTGCCGCGCACTATCGAACCACTCGTACTCCTGGCGCTTCGGGACGAACTCCGGACCGGGGTCGCCGAGACCCTCTCTGAATTCAAGTCTGCGCAGGTGGAGTTGAAGGTGATCTCCGGAGACCACCCGGATACCGTATCCAGGATCGCCCGGCAGGCCGGCTTTCCGGACAAAGTGACGAGCATTTCCGGACCGGAGCTCACTCAGATGAACCCCGTCCAGTTCCAGCATGCGGTCGAGGGGACTACCATCTTTGGTCGTATCACTCCCGTACAGAAGGAGGAGATCATCAAAGCTCTGCAATCCCGGGGCCAGCGGGTCGGCATGCTCGGCGACGGGGTGAATGATGTGCTGGCACTCAAACAATCTGACCTCGCCATCGCCATGAAACAGGGCAGTCAGGCCGCCCGTGCCGTCTCTGATATCACCCTTCTGAACAATTCGTTCAGCGCCCTGCCGTTCGCCGTGCGAGAGGGCCAGAGGATCAATAACGGCATGCAGCAGATCCTGAAAATTTTCATCACTCGTACTTTCTTCGTCTCGCTCATCATCCTCTCCACCGGCATGATCGCCGGATTTCCCTTTTCCCCGCGGCATCTCTCGCTGGCCGGCTTACTCATCGGCGGCATCCCTTCCTTTGCCCTGGTCCTCTGGGCCCGGCCCGGCAAAGTACCCCGCCACAGCCTGGTCGCCCAGCTCATCAGGTTTGTGGTACCTGCCGGCCTCACCCTGAGCCTCATGGGTCTGGCGGTCTACCTGCTCTTCCTGTCCACCTCCTCGAGCCTGATGCTGAAAATATTCACCAGCATGCAGACCAGGACCGCACAACAGGCACTGCTCCATGCGCAGACTGCCGTCACCATCTTCATCATTTTCTGCGGGATATTTCTGATCCCCTTCCTCTCGCCCCCCAGCGCCTGGTGGGCAGCCGGAAGAGAAGAGAACCGGGACAAAAAGCCGATACTGCTCGCCTGGCTCATCTTCGCCGCGTTCACCTGGATACTCATCGATCCGGATCTGGCCCGTACTTTTGACCTCGCTCCGCTCGGCGTGATCAACACCGTATTCCTCTTCCTGCTCTCGATACTCTGGACTTACTGGGTCCAGAAACTGTGGACTGACCGCTGGTTCGAAAAATTCTTCGGCCTGAAGTCCCTATAGGATCAAAGCACCTGAGCCGCGCCTTCGGAAAAGTAGTAGATATCCTCTTTCTTGTACCCGTATCTGCTGCTGTCTGCTCTGACATGCGGCTCAAAGGTGAAAAAAACTGCTTCGCCCAGTCGTTTTGAATTACCCTCTTCGAAGTAAATCCTGTCGTTTATATTCTTCTCAATCGTGTGACCCAGGTTTTTCCTGAAATCCAGATTGACGTACCCGTGCCGGACGATGTACTCATTCATGACCCGATAGACCTGCTCAAATGTCAGGTCAGGATGAATGGCCTGCTGGAAAAACTGATGTAATATTTTCTCGAACTGCACCCCGTCCCAAAATTCCTGTATCCTGGCTGATCCGGCGGACGAGCTGTTCTCGACGACCCGGCCGCCGTGGATGATCAGCGTCCGGGCATAGTCTCCCCAGTATCCATCCACTTCCGGAGAAAGATCAACCGTAACTATATCTTCCGGATTCACCTGCTCATCCGAGGGCGAGTACTCCCGTCCCGACATAGACAGGATGCTCCTGTTCCCTACCAGAACGGTGGCAGGCAGCCCATGGTACCAGAATCCCTGCGCACCCTTTTCCCGCTGAATCTTTTCGCACAGGGCTGCGATCTCTTTTTCGGTCTGCCCGGCATGAACAAAACTGCGCAGAAGGTCTATGGTTTCCCTCGCGATATTTTGAACAGACCGATAGGCGGCGATCTCATTGTCCTCATCTGGCATAGTGCTTTTGCCCCTCAGCATAAAGATCGTTGCCATTTGAGTCATTGATCACGATCACCGGCATATCGACGACCTCGAGGCGCTGAAGCGCTTCTGGGCCAAGTTCAGGCCAGGCTATGACTTCCGCTTTCTGGATGGTCCGGGCGATCAGAGCTGCTGCCCCGCCGATGGCAGCGAAGTAGACCGCCTGATTTTTCACGATGGCGTCGACGACTGCCTGACTACGGTTCCCTTTGCCGATCATCCCTTTGAGCCCTCGCTCTACAAGCTGCGGCGTGTAGCCGTCCATGCGATAGCTCGTAGTAGGCCCGGCCGGCCCGATGACCTGACCCGGCCTGGCCGGCGCCGGCCCGACGTAGTAGATGATCTGACCGCAGATATCGAAGGGAAGCGGTTTGCCCTGTTGGAGAAGTTCAACGAGCCGCTGATGGACGATGTCGCGCCCGGCATAGATCGTCCCGGTGATGAGGACATTGTCCCCGGCTTTCAAGCTCCTGACTGAAGCATCAGTCAGTGGTGTAGATATTTTGATAGGTTCGGTCATAAAGTTACCTGGTCCTGGATATCTCGTACCGTCATTCCTGCGAAGGCAGGAATCTCCTATATAAACCATTCACTAGTGCTTCAGTGGTCAGTAGATCCCTGCCTTCGCAGGGATGACAGTATTATCAACGAAGATAACAACTCAGAAACCGCACCCCATTTGTACCAGAAAAATCGTTTCTTGCCCACTGGCCTTGTGCTATACTGCGCACAGCTATTCAGATACCAGGGGGCATCCATGAAATTCCTGAAGAAGATCGGCAAGTTTCTGCTCGGGCTTGCGGTCGTCGCGGCCGTCATCGTCGCGGCTGTATTCTACTTCACCGGTGACGCGGTCAAGGTCGTACAGAACCAGCTCAAAGCGCTGCGCAACAGCGATGTCACTGCCGCCTACACCTATACCTCAAAAGACTTCCGGGCTGCTACGACCGAAAAACAGTTCGAAACCTTCGTCAAAGCCAACCCCATCCTCACCACGAATAAAAGCGCCAGCTTCCCCTCCCGGGAAATTTTCGCCGGACTCAACACGACTTCCACTCTGGACGGCGAACTGAAAGCCCAGGATGACTCCACGACCGCGATTACCTACCAGATGATCAAGGAAGATGGCTCCTGGATGATTCTCAGCATGGAAGTGGCACAGGCAGACACCGTCACTACTGACACTCCGGCCTCCAGTGATCTGACCGAAACCTTCAGCGAGACGGGCTTTGCCTATACCCTCAAGTATCCGGAAAGCTGGATCCCTGCCATACCACAGGCCGGACAGGCGCTCTTTTCCCCGAGCGACGAGATCTCCGCCCCCACGGTCAATATCCGGACCTATGCGTATGACGATGCCGGCACTCTCTTCACTGATCTCAGAGACTACATCAGTTCGAGCGCCAGTTATGGCGAGGTCAAATTCACTGGTGAAAAAACCTACACCCATACCGCGAAGAACGGGACCCAGCTCAAAGGCAAGGAAGTGACCATTACCTACGACTACGACTCCATTCCCATGACCGAGCGCATGATCGTGATACCCGGTGTGGTGTCAGGCGAATCATATGCCTGGGAATACTTCGCCTCGACCCAAGAATACGCCGGAGGAAAATCTGCGGCCGATGCCATGCTCGAAAGCTGGTCTATCTGACACTCTGACCTGACCACCGAACAAATAAAACACTCCTCTCCAACACCGGAGGAGCGTTTTATGACAGGTCACACCTTTTTGGAAATCAGAATAAACACCGAGACATACCAGGATTTGACTTTGGCCCAATGCAGATGTCCGCTGATCGCCTGGTCCCCTGATCTTCCCAGAACGGCATGAATATGTGGTTTACCATCCCGTATTTCACCGGTTCCCGACAGCTCACAGGGAATATGGTACTCAGTCAGAACATCCTTTCTGGCGTCGTCTGCCGGCATGGTTGAAATACAAAATTCATCCACAGCACCGATCACGGAGACAATAGCTCCCTCGGTCAATGCATGTTGGGCTATTTCGTCAGCGAGAACCGCCATGACTTCCTGCCCGGGTCCGATACGGATATGAACAATTTCTGTGGCCATTTAACCTCTCAAATGATAACTGTCTGATGCCGGGAGACATGGCAGTTGAGATTGACAGCAACCGGCAGGGATGCGATATGGCATGGCGCCACCTCGATATGCACCGCAAAAGAGGTAACAGAGCCGCCAAACCCCTGCGGTCCGATGCCGAGGTCATTGATCTTTCCCAAAATCTCCCGTTCCATCTCTGCATAGAACTGATCCGGGTTCGCAACTCCGATCTCCCGCAGAAGTGAAACCTTGGCGAGATAGGCGACCCGTTCGAATGATCCGCCGATCCCCACCCCGACGATCGTGGGCGGACAAGGATTAGCTCCGGCCTGACGCACCCAGTCCACGACGAAACTGATGATCCCCTCCCGACCCGCCGAGGGCGGGAACATTTTGACCGTGGACATGTTCTCGCTGCCGCCGCCCTTGGGAGCTACGGTCAACCGGACCTGTTCGCCCGGCACGATCTTTGTGTGGATGATGGCCGGTGTGTTGTCTCCGGTATTTTCCCGGCGCAAAGGGTCTCGCACGACTGACTTGCGCAGGTAGCCTTCCTGATACCCCTGACGAACCCCTTCGTGGATCGCAGTTTCCAAATCGCCCCCGGCCAGATGAACATCCTGACCTATTTCGACAAACACGACCGCAAGCCCGGTATCCTGGCACATGGCCACACCTTCGGTGGCGGCGATCTTCTGATTCTCACGGATCTGCTTCAGCGCTGATAGTCCTGCCGGAGATTTCTCCTTCTGGATGCTTTCCTCGGTCATCCGCACGAGGTCGACCGAAGGCTGACAGTTCGTCTCGATGCAGAGCCGTTTGACCACCTCTGTCAATTCCTGCACAGGTAGTTCCCTCATGATCACCCCTCAAAAAGGACATGGGCAGGAATTATAATCCCTCGGGTGCGGGCGCGATGATGCCTTCCCGCATGAGCAGGTCTATCTCATCTCTCGCATGTTTGATAGTTTTACTCGCGATGGCGTACAACTCGTCCCGGGTATAGGTATGCTTGGCAATTCCCTGTTCAATAGCCTTCATGCCCACCGCCGTCGCCTCGTAGGGGAACACTTCCCACTCGTCCATGGTCGGGATGACATAGTCTTCGCTGATGCCCTTGTTCTTCTCGGCAAATTCCGCCAGCGAGCGGGCAGCCTCGAGGCACATTTCATCAGTGATGGTGGTAGCACCTACATCGAGCGTCCCGCGAAAGATCGCCGGGAATCCCATGGAGTTGTTCACCTGATTGGCAAAGTCAGACCGTCCGGTAGCCACCACCCGCGCTCCGGCTTCTTTGGCATCCCAGGGCCAGATCTCAGGGATAGGATTGGCACAGCAGAACACTATCGAATCTTTGTTCATGCTCGCGACCCATTCCTTCTTGATGACATCGGGACCGGGGGTAGAAAGTGCGATGAGAACATCTGCTCCCTTCATAGCTGCAGGGATATCGCCAACCAGACTTTCGCCATTGGTCAGTTCGCACATTTCCCATTTTTCCGGAAACGCTTCCTTCAGTTCGGTTCTGCCAGCGTGCAAGGTTCCTTTGGAATCACACATGATGATTTTTTTCGGGTCGACCCCGGCCTTGATGATGAGGTGGGCGATCCGGATATTGGCCGCTCCAGCGCCGACCATGGCGACCTTGACCTGGTCCGGAGCCTTGCCCACGACCTTCAGTGCATTGATGAGCCCGGCCACGGTGACCGCTGCGGTACCCTGCTGATCATCATGCCAGACCGGGATGCGGCATTCTTTGCGCAAGGTGTCTAATATGCGGAAGCACTTGGGCATCGAGATGTCCTCCAGGTTGATCCCACCGAAACTGGGCTGCAGGATCTTCACCGTACGGATGATCTCGTCCGGGTCCTTCGTATCCAGACAGATCGGAACCGCGTCCACGCCGCCAAGGTATTTGAAAATAAGCGCCTTGCCCTCCATGACCGGGATACCGGCCTCAGGGCCGATGTCGCCAAGTCCAAGAACACGGGTACCGTCCGAGATGACCGCCACCATGTTGCCTTTGTTGGTGTGTTCATACACTTTTTCAGGATGCGCCTGGATATCCCTACACACGGCAGCGACTCCCGGGGTGTACCACACTGCAAAATCAGCGACGCTGCGCACCACGCATTTGGAGGTGATAGAGATCTTGCCTTTGTAGAACGGATGCATCTTCAACGAATCTTCTGCCGGCTTGTTCGCTTTGGCCAGAAGTTCTTCACGGGTCAACGGTTCGGGCATGGTGGGCTCCTTTAGTTTTAGAGAACGCACCACGCATGATAGCAAGATTGCTCATCTCGGGTCAATGAAGCCATCCCCGAAAACGCTCCTGCCATGCATATGGTATACTGATGCCATTGATTACTTGAACAGGACGATCTATGGCAACTGCATTGGAATCTTTCGGCGCTCTCGGACTCTCGGAAGCGACGATCAAAGTACTCATCGCCAAGGGATTTGAAGAGCCGACCCCCATTCAAAAAAAATGTATCCCCTTGCTTCTGGCGGATAATACCAACCTCGTGGGCCAGGCCCAGACCGGCTCCGGCAAGACCGCTGCCTTTGGCCTGCCTATCATCGAAGTCATCGATGCAGGACTTCCTCGAGTCCAGGCCCTCATCCTGACCCCCACCCGCGAGCTCGCGGTGCAGGTATCAGAGGAGCTCCATTCGCTCACCGCAGACAAGCGCATCCGGGTCGCTTCGGTCTACGGGGGCCAGCCGTTCAATATCCAGTTGAGCAAGCTCCGGGCCGGCGCCCAGATCGTGGTCGGCACTCCGGGCCGGGTCATGGAACATCTGGATCGTGCGACACTGAAACTCGCTGATCTCAAATTTTTCATCCTCGACGAAGCAGACGAAATGCTCGATATGGGATTCATCGAGGATGTGGAAAAGATCCTCACCTATGCCCCGACCGAGCGCCGCACCCTGTTCTTTTCTGCCACCATGCCCACACGCATTCTCCAGCTGGCCAAAAAATTCATGGGTAAATTCCAGAATATCACCATCGGCGAGCAGACCCTCACGGTCGAACAGACCGACCAGATCTACTTCGAAGTCCGCAATGAAGACAAATTCGAAGCCCTCACCCGCATCATTGATTTTCAGGATGACTTCTACGGCCTCATCTTCTGCCATACCAAGATCGATGTGGACACCCTGGTCAAACGACTCCAGGACCGCGGTTATGAAGCCGAAGCCATCCACGGCGATTACGCCCAGGTCCAGAGAGAAAAAACGTTCGCCTCGTTCAAAAAACGCCGCTTCAACATTCTGGTCGCTACCGATGTAGCTGCCCGTGGCCTCGATGTCGTCGATCTCTCTCATGTGATCAACTTCTCGCTGCCCCAGGACGCTGAGAGCTACGTCCACCGCATCGGCCGTACCGGCAGAGCCGGCAAACAGGGAACGGCTATTACCTTCATCACGCCCTACGAGTACCGCAAGCTCACCTACATCAAACAGACCACCAAAACTCCCATCCGCCGGGGTGATATCCCGAACATCGCACAAATCATCGATGCCAAGAAAAAGAACTTCAAGAATCAGATCGGTGAGATCATCAAGAAGGAAGGTTTTACCGAGTTCTCAGGTTTTGCTGCGGACCTGCTGGAAAAAATACCGGCCGAACAGCTCGTCGCCTCCCTGCTGAAAAAGATCATCCAGAACGATTTCGATGCGGACCGCTACCAGGAGATCCGAGAGGCGCCGCTCCCCGTGGACAGTAAAGGCAAGAACCGCCTCTTCATCGCTCTGGGCAAACTGCAGGACATGACCAAAGCCAAGCTCATCGCTACCATCATGAAGGAATCGGGCGTACGGAACGAGCTCATCCAGGAGGTCCAGGTCTATGACAACTTCTCCTTCATTTCCGTCCCCTTCGCCGAAGGCGAGATCATTCTGAAAGCATTTCAGCACTATAAGAACGGCGCCAGACCGATAGTCACCAGAGCGAGAGCCAAGACCACCAGCTATTAGTCAAAACCGCGCGTTCTATCAGAAAAAACCCACCGCTGAACCAAGGGTGAGTTTTTTGTTTGATTCAATCTCTTGCAGAAAGTCCCGACATTACTTCTTGAGCAGTTTCTTCCCTGATGGCGGCAAATAATTCTGTTTTGAAACAATAGAGCGGCCTATTCTTTTTTCCAATTGCTTCCTGGCATCACCGGCGATAGATCCCCCCGACTTCGCGTCAGATCTGAGCTTGGGTACGCCCTGCGAATCTTCGGTGCGGTGGATCTCTGTAGTCGCTCGTTCTCCCAGCATGGTAAAGATCAGTTCGAAGTCATCCATATGATCCCGCAGGTTTTCCCGTTTCAGACCTTTGAGCTTCTTGTACTCGCTTGGAGTGACACCAAAGCTCGCCTTGGAGATCTCTGCTGTCAAAATTTCATAATCCTTTTGTGCTCTCGCCCCTCTTTTTTGCCATTCATCGGTCAATTCTTCCCGGATAGCGATGCCGCGCATACGCTTTTCGATCCAATCTTCCGGATATCCTTTCAATTTGTAGAGCAGTCGTGTCCTTTTGGCCGCCAATTCTGGATCTTCGATCTCCTGCACCCGTTCATAGCCAACCTTGGCCAGCCAGCGCTTGAATGGCTCGGCCTTGGGGGACGGAATCGACTGTATCAGACGGAACACTCCTTCTGTGTTCCAGCAATTCATTTTTTGCATTCCCCCAGTAGTCTCTACATCGAGCATAAGGGGTGGTACAAATTGTACCCCCCCTTGGAAAATCAACATCGCTAATTCGTTATCCCGCTTTTTCATTCTTTTGAAATATTGAGCTGGATCATTCGAACCTGTAAGAGCCTCTATGACATCATTAATCACAAACCACCATCCGTTTTGATAGAGTGTTTTCCGGATTTCTTTACCCTTGAATAAAGCGATCTTTGTTGTTTCCAATGCTATTCTCCTTCTGATGGCTGTAAATCGATTATGCGCGACCATTATAGAGCTTCACTTCCGGCACAATCAAATCCCCCATAGTCCCTGACAACGAGAAATCGAACTTTTGACGGCCAGGCGACACAAAAGAGGGGCTTGCCGGCAGCCGGCAAGCCCCCCCTTCTTATACTGACACCCGTATCTTGCTAGATCGCAAAGCCCATATCGTCCCCATCTGGAATGAAAGTAAGTTC
>MNZT01000086.1 GCA_001873755.1 Candidatus Wirthbacteria bacterium CG2_30_54_11
CAAAAACGCCGTATCAGCGCCTTCTGGAGAGAGATGATGTTGATCCCGCCAATAAGCGAAAGTTGAGGGCTATCTACGATGAACTGAATCCATTTGAGCTCAAAAGACGGATTGATGACAAACTGGCAAAACTTGTTTCATTAGCTCAACGGAAAGGTGCAGCGCAAAAACGCCGTATCAGCGCCTTCTGGAGAGAGATGATGTTGATCCCGCCAATAAGCGAAAGTTGAGGGCTATCTACGATGAACTGAATCCATTTGAGCTCAAAAGACGGATTGATGACAAACTGGCAAAACTTGTTTCATTAGCTCAACGGAAAGGTGCAGCGTAAGAAATTTCTACCCGCCCCTATGGTGACATTTTTACATGATTTGACACGGGCTACAGGGCGGTTTGTCAACACAAAGTAGAAATGTCCCGTAGTTCGCAAAGTGAAAATGTCCCATTAGGACTAAATTCCTGTTGGCGCAAAGCTCTGGTTTTCTCGGTAGGTGGGTGGCGTATCCAGATAGTGTTTTAAGTCTTTCCGATTGAGAATCGGAGCTGAGGTATAAATTTGCATCACTCGATGTTCAAGCGGCTTTCCTTTGTACAGAATGTCTACCTCTCCGTCTGGATGGGATACAACAGTGACCGGTGCATTTCTCAAAGCATAGGCTGGGCGATTGGTTGTGATCTGGTATCTCTTCGTCTCAAAATGACACTCCAGGTTTTTGCTCAAAACCCGCCTGTGTTTCTCTACCAGGATCATGTCCAAATCTTCATGAGCGATTAGCGGTCGGTGAGCGTTTTCAGGTAACCTGGGCTCTTTTGCAAACTTCTGGTTGTACTTTTCCCTAAACTCTGGCAGATACGCATTAGCCGTTTCGATATCACTGATGTTGCGTAGCCGCAACTCTTTGACCAGACGATCCTGCAAAATTGCGTTGGCTCTTTCTACCCGTCCTTTAGCCTGAGGTGAGTTAGCGAAGATCAGCTCTATACCCAGTTCCTTCATGGCTCTGCCAATCTGGGTTATGCCCGTACTGTCGCTTTTGTCTGCACTAAGGCCACGAGGGCTGTTTACCCGAAACACCGTGTGCTTGTCTACATAAAAGCTGACAGGTCTTCCCGTGTTGCTTCAGATACGCTCTAATAGCCTTAAAGTAAGCAGCCGTACTCTCACTTTTTACAAAGAGGAGTAGCAGATATTTGCTGGTAGCATCATCAATGAAAACCAACAGAGTACACGCCGCTCCCCGTCCTTCAAACCAGGCATGTGGTGATCCATCTCCCTGAACCAGCTCGCCATATCGGGCTCGACGCTCCCGGCTTTGATGAATGTTCATCGCGTGCGTCCGTCTTGGACGATGCAGATCCTGTCTGACCATTTCCTGCCGTAGCCGTTCACAGCTGAAGGAGATTTCCCCACGCTCTACCAGTTTCTCATACGCGAACGCTGGGCTGAAATCACCATAGTCCTTTCGAATGATTTGTATCACCCTCTCCAGGCTTCTCTCGGCTATCTTCTGTGGACTTGGCTGCCCTCGTCCGAGATGCACTAGGCCCTTTACTCCTTGCTCACGATACCGGCTGACCAGTCTGCTCACCTGTCGCTCACTGAGCCCTAACTCGTCTGCTGCCATTTGTCTCGGAATTTGCTTGCCCAAGTATCGCTCCAGAGCCGATACCCGTTTTGCCTCTTTTTCGCTCATGGTAACTTCTCCCATTTACTTGTCCCTTTTTGTGAAAAAAGTAGTTGCTCTACTTTCTCACAGACGGGACATTTTTACTTTGTGTAAATGGGACATTATCACTTTGCGTTAACAGGCTACAGGGCGGTTGACAGGGCGGTTGTTGCTATTTGACAATTCACTTTTTGCGTACTAAAGTGAGTACGTACTATTTATCGTACATAAAGGTTTGCCATGTCCACCTTAAACCTCACCGTCACCCAGGCTCGCACGCAGCTCTTCGACCTGATGAAACAGGCAACCACAGGCTACAAGAAATTTACCATCACCTCCAAAAGCGGTGATGCTGTCCTGATCTCCAGCGAAGAGTATGTGAGTCTGATCGAGACGCTTGAACTGCTCTCCATCCCCGGATTCCGCCAGTCGTTCACAGAAGCCAGAGCTGACGTGACGACCGGACGGACGGTCAGTATCGACGATGCTTTCGGGGTATAGATGTATACGATCCAGGTCACCCGTACTGCAATCAAAGATATCGACAAACTGCCTCCGAAACTTAAGCAGAAACTACGAGCCATCCTGCTCGAAGTGATAGCGTCCGATCCGTATGGCGGCAAAAAACTGATCGGCGACCTTACTGGCAGCTATTCGTACCGGCTGTCCTACAAAGACCGCATCGTCTACAGCATCGACGAGACGCAGAAGATAGTCTATCTGGAACGAGCCAGGACACACTACGGTGATTGATAGTACGGGATACGAAATGGCGAAAAATGTGCCTTTTCTCGACACCCTGCAGCATTCTTGTTATCATACCTCCACTATCTGTCACCTAGCAGAAGTGGCGCAGGACATGAAAGACACATTCTACATCATCGATTTTGATTCTACCTTTGTGACCACCGAAAGCCTGGATGAACTGGCGTCCATCGTCCTGAAGGGTCGGTCGGACAAGACAGCCATGGTGAACAGGATCAAAAAGATCACTGATCAGGGAATGACAGGCATCATCCCCTTTGAAGATGGTCTGCGCAAAAGACTCAAATTGATCCGGCCTGATCGCACTCATCTGAAAAAACTGATCAGACTGCTGCGAAAAAAAATATCTCCTTCCATCGTGCGTCACAAATCCTTTTTCCAGGAGTTCGCAGACCGGATCTACATCGTATCCGGGGGATTCAGGGAATTCGTGTCCCCGATCGTCTCCAGCTTTGGTATCGCTGACGACCATGTACTTGCCAACTCGTTCATTTTCGACCAGCTTGGCCACATCACCGGATATGACCAGGCCAATGTCCTGTCAAAAAAAGATGGCAAGATCGCAGCCGTCAAGGCTCTCCAGCTGAAGGGCGACATTGTGGCCATCGGTGATGGCTACAGCGATTATCAGCTCCGTGCACTCGGGGTGGCCAAGCATTTCATCGCCTTTACGGAAAACGTCACCCGCCAGACCATTCTCTCCTCTGCGGACTATGTAGCTGCCAGCTTTGATGAGATCCTGTACCACCATAAAATGCCCATGGCTATCTCCTATCCCAAAAGCCGCATACAGGTATTGCTTCTGGAAAATATACATGAGAGCGCGATCCGTATATTTGAAAAAGAAGGCTACCTGGTTGAGTATCATCAGGAAGCGCTGGATCAGGAAATACTGAAGAAGAAGATCCAGAGCACCCATATCCTGGGCATACGCTCGCGTACGAAAGTCAGAAAAGACCTCCTGCAGGCAGCCGAACGTCTGCTCGCCATCGGGACCTACTGTATCGGGACAGAACAGATCGACCTGACCTGTGCCGCTGAACGCGGAGTAGCCGTGTTCAATGCTCCGTACTCCAACACCCGGAGCGTGGTAGAACTCGCGATCGCCGACCTCCTCTCGCTCGCACGCGCGACCAGTGACAAGAGTACAAAAATGCATCAGGGCATCTGGGACAAGTCGTCAGATGGCTGCGTCGAGATCCGGGGCAAGACGATCGGGATTATCGGCTACGGCAATATCGGATCCCAATTGGCAGTACTCGCCGAAGCACTTGGCATGAGGGTGTGTTTCTATGACATCGTAGAAAAGCTTGCCCTGGGTAACGCAGTTCGCTGCCGCAGCCTGCAGGAACTTTTGAAAAAGTCTGATTTCGTCAGCCTGCATGTGGACGGCCGACCGGGTAACCAAAATCTGATCTCTGACCGTCAGTTCCATCTCATGCGACCCGGAGCCATATTCCTGAATCTGAGCCGCGGCTCTGTCGTAGACATCCATGCTTTGAAAAAGCATCTGGCATCCGGCCACCTCCGAGGTGCTGCTCTCGATGTGTATCCTGAGGAGCCCAAAAACAATGATGAAATGTTCGAAAGCGAACTGCGCGGTCTGCCGAACACGATCCTGACCCCCCATATCGGCGGAAGTACGATCGAGGCACAGCAGAATATTGCTGACTTCGTCTGTCGCGAAACCATCTCCTACATCAACAGCGGCTCCACGCAAATGAGTGTCAATATCCCGCCTATCCAGCTCTCAATACTGAAAAAAGCACACCGGCTCCTCCATCTCCACCGCAATACTCCCGGCATTCTTGCCCAGATCAACGGCATCCTCGCTTCCTATAATATCAACATATTGGGCCAGTACCTGAAGACCAACGAAACCGTCGGATACGTGATCACCGATGTAGATAAACGCTACAACACCAGGGTCATCGACGAACTGAAAAATATTCCCCATACTATTCGATTCCGTATACTTTACTGATGACAGGTGAACGCGTGAACACTCCTATCCACTATACAGTCGGACCCAGCCAGCTCTACCCGACCGTGGTCGCTCATATCCAAGATGCATTGGATCTGAATATCATGTCCATCTCGCATCGGAGTGCGCAGTTCCTGGAGATCTACCATGATACCTCTAACCGACTGCGGCACCTCCTCACTCTGCCACCCGCTGTTCATATTTTTTTCGTGGGTTCATCGCTGGAAAGTATGGAACGCACCATCGAAAACTGCGTACAGGAACACTGTTTTCATTTTGTGGATGGTGCCTTTTCGGCAAAATGGCATCAGTTCGCGCTCGAGCTCGGAAAAAAAGCGCAGAAGATCGAAGCCAGGGATGGCGAAGGATTTCATCTCGACCAAGAGATCCCCGCGGATACCGAGCTCATCTGCATCACCCAGAATGAGACCAGCACCGGAGTGGCGATCCAGCCTGCTGCTATCTCCGGGCTCAAGGACCGCTACCCCGACAAACTGATCGCAGTCGATACTGTTTCCTCCTGCCCTTTCGTCACTCTGGATATGACCAAAGTCGATATCATGTTCTTTTCTCCGCAAAAAGGTTTCGGTCTGCCGGCTGGCATGGGTGTACTGCTGGTGAGCGAAGCGGCTGTCGCCAAAACCAAAGAAATGCAGAAAAAAGGTGCCACGATCGGCACCTACCACTCTTTTCTCTCCCTGCTGCAGAGCGAACAGGTGGATCAGACACCAGAAACCCCGAACGTGCTGGGCATCTACCTGCTCGGAAAAGTCTGTGCCGACCTGCAGGAGAGAGGCATCGAGCTGATCCGGGATCAGACCAGAGCGAAATCGAAATTGATCTACGATACGTTTTCAGCTCACTCCCGATTTCGGCCACACGTACAGGTACCAGATTTTCGCTCTGACACCGTGGTGGTCATCGAGACCCCTGCCGAAGCCGGAGAGATCATCAAAGGACTGAGATCACGAGGTATAATCGTTGCCAGCGGGTATGGCAAACGATCCAACGATCAGATCCGTATCGCCAACTTTCCCGCTCACGATTATTCTGATCTGAAAGAATGGATCTCATCAATCTGACTTTGTTCTCCGACTTCAGCATATCCTCGGCAGCTGATCGTACACCAGCATATCGAGTATCCTGCTTCCGCCGATCTCGGTCCGCAGCAGCACCTTGCCCGGTGCCCGTTCGCTTACCCGGCCGATGACGGCAGCGTCCTGGCCAAAGGGATGAGACCGAAGCATAGAAACAAGACTATCTGAATCCTCAGATGAGACCACGAAGACCATCTTGCCTTCGTTGGCCAGATAGAGAGGATCGTAGCCAAGGATCTCACAGACCGCCTTTACCCCTGCATGCACCGGCACGGCAGTCTGATCGATCTCGATACCGACGCTCCGGCTATCGACGAACTCATTGAGCACCGTAGCCAGTCCACCGCGGGTCGGGTCGCGCATGAGCACGATCTCAAGCCCTGCCTTCAGCACCGGTTCGATCATACGGTACAGACCTGCACAGTCGCTCTGCACATGATTGGACAAGCCAAGCGGATTGCGCGCCAGGGCGATAGCAGTGCCGTGGTCGCCCACCGCCCCGCTGATGACGATGTGGTCTCCAGACTTCAGGGTGCCAAAACGAGAACTGAGGGGGAACTGACGGACCCCGATGCCTGCCGTGTTCAAAAAGATGCCGTCTCCTGAACCCTTTTCCACCACCTTCGTGTCGCCGGTCACGACCTGCACCCCGGACGCCGCGCAAGCCTGCCCGATCGACGTCAGAATCCGCTCCAGGTCAGCGATCGGGAACCCCTCCTCGATGACGGCAGCACAGGAAAGATAGAGCGGGGTGCCTCCCATGGCCGTGACATCATTGACCGTGCCGTTGACTGCCAGTGACCCGATGTCACCGCCCGGGAAAAAGATCGGCTTCACGGTGAAGCTGTCAGTAGAAAAAACCAGAGTCTCCTGCCCGACCTGCAGGACAGCTCCGTCGGTGAGTGTTTCCTGACCGCCAAGGGTCGGGACGATCGTCTTTTTGATCAGGTCCTGCATGAACTGGCCGCCGTTGCCGTGGGCCAGGGTGATAGAGTCCTGTTTCATCAAAATCCCTCAATAGTACTCAAAAGCAGCAATCTTCACCCTCTCCTAACCTCCCCCGTCAAAGGGGGAGGAACGACAAGCTCCCCGCACCTTTAGTCCTTCTATCTGAAAATGTCTGACATTTGCCGTTACCAGAGTCAGTTCGTGCAGCATGGCTGTGGATGCTATCATGGCATCGCCCAGCTCCATCCCAAGGCCCTCACGGCGGGACTTTTTCATGAGAAACCCGGTCAGTCTCCCCGTCTCGAGGTCAAACGGAATGCATACCAATCCCTCGAGCAGTGCATCTGTTGCAGTTTTTTCCTTTTCCCTCATCCCCTGGTAGATCTCCGTCGCGGTGATTGCCGCAAATGCCAGTCTGCCTGACCGGTTAAGATCGTAAAGTCGCTCAACCGCTGAACTGACGCCGCGAAGGTGGTCGATGAGGACACAGGTATCGATCAGATACTCAGGTCGCATTGCCCTCTCCCAGTTTCTTCATCCAGGCTTCAGTCTCTGCTTTGCGGATCGTACGAACCCAGGCTTCAGACGAGCCAGACTCGGTGATGTCAGGATGATCGGCATCCGACCACGTCCCCGCAGCTTCCTGTAAAGCCCTGGCCTGTTTAATCAACTCCATCTTCTGAATGGTCGCCTGGACCACCAGCTGACTACGCTTGCGCCCGGGCACGAGCTGTTTCATCTCGTCAAGCAGCCAGACCGGAAAGAGAATATTCGTTTGACGCTGTGTCTCATTTCTGCTCATGTCTTCTCCTTGTATATATGTTTAGTATATATATAAACAATATATACAGTCAATGGATCTGCCCGCCCTATGTTCTCTCTTGTATTTCAAACCCGCTAACCCGTGCTTGTCCTCCGTAGCTTCCCGGCGAAGGAGGAAACTCGTGAACCAGCAACTCTTATCATTTATCTCTCAAACCGATAATACGCCGCGCAGCTCCCCTCGCTCGATACCATGCAGGGGCCAACCGGGTTCTGCGGGGTGCAGGCTTTCGCAAACAGCGGACACTGGGGCGGAATGATCTTGCCCTTCAGCACTTCGCCGCACTGACAGGCTTTGTGCATAGCCTGCCAGGTCGAAGATCCCTGCTGGATCTGAAGATCTTCCACGATACCCTTGATCTCCTCGGCAAAGATCCATTCTGCATCCCACTGGGCGAACTCCGAACGTATACTGAGCCCGGTCGCCGGGATCATGCCGATCCCCCGCCAAAGGGCATCGACCGGTTCGAACAGACTGTCCATGAGCGCCAAGGCTGCCGGATTGCCATTTTCTGTTGCTACCCGGCTGTACTCGTTCTCGTTCTCGGCTCTGCCCTCCGACACCTGTCGCAGCAGCATGAGCACACCCTGCAGGATATCCAGAGGCTCGAACCCTGCTGCCACGCAGGGCAGGTGATATTTTTCAACCAGACCTGCATATGCCTTCGTCCCGATGATCGTGCTCACATGAGCTGGACACAGGAAACCGTGAAGTCCGATTTCCGGGTCAGAAGCCAGGACTTCCATGGGAATGGGAATAGTTTTGCCGCGAAGGAAAACCGAATAATTCAAAATGTCCTCATCATGCGCGACTTCGATAGACCGGGCGATGGTGGGCACCGTGGTCTCGAAGCCGACCCCGAGAAAAACCACTCGTTTCTCCGGATTTGCCCGCGCGATATCCAGCGCATCAAGCGTCGAATACACTACCCGTACATCTGCCCCGTTTGACTTCTCGACCTGCAGGCTGCCGATGGTTCCCGGTACCCGCATCATATCGCCAAAGGTCGTCACGATGACATTTTCCACCCGGGCAAACGCCAGCATGATATCGATATCTTCCTGAGCCGTCACACAGACCGGACAGCCGGGACCGGAAAGCAGTTTTACCTGATTCGGCAGCATGCGCCGGATGCCTGACCGCGAGATAGCCATGGTATGGCTGCCGCAGACCTCCATGAATTTCACTTCATTTGTGAGGGGGATGGCATGGATGCGGTCGACAAGTGATTTCGCAACTTCGGCATTCCGGAATTCATCGAGGTATTTCATGCCAGCTCCAGCTCTTTGAAAAGCTCGAGCGTTTTCAAAGCCTCGACCTCATCCAGTTTCTGAATAGCAAAACCGGCATGAACGATCACATAATCCCCGACCATCAGCGGCTCAAGAAAGCTGACATCAGCGTCACGTTCCACACCTTCCACCTCAACCACCGCGTTCTTGCCTTCCAGACTCTTCACCTGCATCGGTATCGCGAGACACATATCGTTCTCCTATCTTTTATCCAGTCCATACATAAGTACATAGCCCAGCTGCCCGAATGCAATCCCGCCGTCATTCATGGGAACCAGCCGGTGCTCATATACCGGCACTTTTGCTTTTCCCAGACGATGACGAACCAGCTCACAGAGCAGACCATTCTGAAAAACCCCGCCGGTCAGCAGGACTCCCTGCGTCCCATGCTGTTCTCTGGCGATCAAAGCTGCCGCAGTGATCGCCTCTGCTACCCCCTTGTGAAAGGCAAGTGCGATGTCCTCTGCTCTCACCTGATTGGAAAGCCGTTTCAGGATACCACCGAACAGCTCTGTGGTCGTGAAAACCATCTTACCAGAATCCATTCGTATGGCAATCGGCAGCGCGCCGGTACGAGGATTGCCTGAGAGAGCCAGAGTCTCGAACTCCATGGCAGCCTGACCTTCGTAGCTCACCGTATGCCGCCCGGTCACCAGTGCGGACGCCGCATCGAACAGCCGTCCCATGCTGGAGGTCTCGATGCCTGACCGTCCGCCCTTGATCATTTCCCAGACCCCCTCGAACACCTGATTGTGCACACCGCTGTGAAAAAATGAATCGATCCGCTGATCGCCAAAGGTATGCCACAGGTAGGACAGCATCATGCGGTACGGTTCGCGGATGGCGTACTCGCCGCCCGGCATCTGCACCCGTTCGAGATGCCCCACCCGTTCGATGGCTTTGTGATCGACTACGAACAGCTCACCGCCCCAGATGGTCTCGTCCCGACCGTAGCCGGTACCGTCAAAAGCGACTCCCAGGAGCTTCGCTTTGGGTTCACGGAGTAGGTTCTGCTCCAGCACTCCTGCCATGACATGCGCTTCATGATGCTGGACTTCTATCAAAGGAATCTCAAGAGCCTCTGCCATGTGGCGCGCAAAACGCGAAGAAGCATACTCCGGATGCATGTCCCCCGCGATCATTTCAGGGTGGAATGAGAACACCTGCATGAGGTGCCGAAGCGCCCGGTCAAAGGCCTCCTGGGACTCCAGTGTGTCGAGATCCCCGTTGTGCTGCGAAAGTACTGCCTTGTCCCCAAACCCCAGGCAAAACGTATTCTTCTGCTGCGCCCCGAAACACAGCGTCTTGCGCTGAAAAATGCGCGGCAAGGCCAATGCTTCCGGCACGTACCCGCGACTTCGTCTCAAGAGCTGTAATCCCAGATGAGCGGTCCCCCCCTTTAGCAAAGGGGGGCTAGGGGGGATTTTCTTGGTATTCGACTGGCTACTGGCCACTCTCCCCACCGAATCATCCACATTGGTGACGATCTCACGGTCATGATAGAGGACGTAGTCCACGACATTCTTCAAGCATTCTCGCACGTCCGCGTCCCGGTAGAACATGGGCTGCCCCGACAGATTGGCGCTCGTCATCACGAGCGGCCGGTCCACGAACAGCACCTGCAGCGGCGTATACGGCAGCATTGCCCCGATGGTCGCCTGGCCGGGTGCAACGGCATTTGATAACAATTTCAAATCCCCCCCGTCCTTGACGAGGCTCGCCTCTGAAGGCGGCCTGCCCCCCTTTTTCAAAGTGGGGAAACTAATTTCAGCCGTAGTTGTCTCCCCCTTTAGCAAAGGGGGATTAAGCCGTCCTTGACGAGCCTCGCCGAAGGCGGGAGGGATTTTCTTCACCAGTAGAATAGGACTTTCCAGCGAGGCAAGTACCTCAGCCTCCTCCTCGCTCACTTCCGCATACTGCCGAAGCATCTCGCTATCGCGGAACATGACCGCGAACGGCTTGTCCGGGCGATGCTTCCGGTCGCGAAGCCCTTGAACTGCCTCCTGATTACAGGCATCGACGGCGATATGGTAGCCGCCAACCCCCTTGACAGCCAGTATCTTGCCTTCGGCAAGCAGCTTCCGAGCCGCCTCTATCGGATGCGGCAAAGCTTTGCCGGTCCTGCTGTCGACCAGTTTGACCTCCGGTCCGCAGACGGCGCAGGTATTGGTCTCGAAGTTGAACCGCCGGCTGACCGGTTTCTCGTATTCCTGACTGCACGCAGGACACATGGGAAACGGCCCCATGGTCGTATCGGACCTGCGGTACGGTAGTTTGCGGATGACCGAAAACCTCGGTCCGCACTGGGTACAGGCAGTGAGGAAGTATCCATGGTGCCGTTTGTCTTTTCGATCGTTCAAGTCACGCAGGCACTGAGGGCACACTCCCATATCCGGCGGCATGAACGTCTGTGCGTTCACCCCGGCATTCGTCTTCTCAATGGTGAACTGAGAGTCGCCCTGCACCACCGGCATCTGCTGTCTGTCCAAACTGTCGATCTTCATCTTGTTCAATTGCATGGCAGGCAATAAATCAGCAAAGGCATCTAGATTCTCCCTGGATCCCTGCACCTCGATCACCACTCCCCTGCTGTCATTGGACACACAGCCGGTCAGGTGATGCTTCAGCGCAAGCGCATAGACGGCAGGACGAAAGCCGATGCCCTGCACGATGCCGTTGATGATGATCTGCTCGCGATGAAGGGTCATCCTTGCCATAAAACCAAATATTATTTATAATTGTTTAACATGACGGTTAAAATATTTATTATTATATTGGGAAAATGAGATGCCCACAGAAAAAGAAAAACATGGTCAAGGATTTAATCTCGAGTTCGACGTCCATGATTTTGCTGCACTATCCCATGTGGACATACCGCTAGCAGATCAGCTATCTTCGCCGGGTCTATGGTGGGATACGATCGGCGAGCTCGACCAAGATGATACAACACCTCATACATCGGCAGGTTTCTGTAGCATCTCTGACAACGAAGCACTGTGGGCAGTACGATACTACCAGAGAGATGGCAGAGAGGCCACAAATTTTCATATCGCAGGCCACTGGGATATCCCCGATGCCGAACAGGAAGCAGCTGCAGCTGAAATACAACTGTCTGTGTTAGTTGATGAAAACGGACAAATTAGACAAATCAATAAGTATGAAAGGCTGACAAGCGGGCAAGTGATACAGACTGAATTAGATCTGCAATACAAGAGATGGAATGGTGAGAGCCTTGAGGTTGTCTCAACCAGAGACCATGAACTGGCAGACCGCATCGGCATTCTGCTCGCCGAGACCCAGGATCGTTTGCGTCCATCACGGGATATAACATCTGACGGTATCGGCATGAAAGAACATCTGAAAATGGCGTTCTTCGGTAAAACAATATCGCCTGGATATACATTAGCCCCGAGTGAAATCGCTGACGACCCTCATCGTTCAAATATTTTCACGGATATCGCGAAGCCACGTCAACGCCTCCAGCTTGCTGAGAAAACAAAAGAGACACTGAAAAACGCTCCCGCCATACTAGAATGGCTGATGGATGCTCTCAGCCAAGATCCTCCTCCTACTCCTGACCAAGCGATCGCCTATGCCTTCTCATTTGACGAAGATGGAAAACCACGAGTACGAGGAGGCCTCTTGAAAGCCGGCGGAGATGGCCACGACGATGAGTCGAAGATCAACCTGATCCATGTGTGCTCTGTCCTCGATGCTGTCCATCGTATGCCCCCCAGAGCCCGGCGGGAGTTCGCTGCATATTTTTAGATGAAACACGCAGGATTATCTCGCCTTGATTCACCCGACCACCTCCACAGC
>MNZT01000043.1:0-12054 GCA_001873755.1 Candidatus Wirthbacteria bacterium CG2_30_54_11
CCGGAGATCAGGAGCTTGCCGGGGGCTTGGACAGTCAGTTTCATTGTCGTGTATCCTCATAAGCTATCTACGACGCCGATTCTACATCAAATAGCGGCCAGTAACCAGTAACCAGTAACCAGTAACCAGTAACCAGTAACCAGTAACCAGTGAACGCAAATACAGGCGGCCCTACTCAACACTCAAAAGCCCCTGGTCTTTGTTATCTTGACGCACTTGCCATAAAAAGGTATAAATACTCCGTATGAAAAGGTATTACGGTATCATACTATATGGAACGCGAACGGATTTCGATCACGGTGCGTAAACCGCTGCTGAAGAAGATTGACAGCATGGTGGATGGGATGAAGATCCGCAACCGTTCCCATGCGATAGAATTCCTCCTGTCGAAATCACTGAGCCCTTTTGTCTCCAAGGCGGTGATTCTTGCCGGTGGACCCGGTACGCGTATGCGTCCTTTCAGCTATGAGATCCCCAAGTCGCTCATCCCGGTTCAGGGGAAGGCGCTTTTGGAGTATGCGATCGAACTTTTGAAACAGAACGGAATTGTCGATATCGTGATCTCCATCGGGCATCTGGGAGAAAAAGTACGCGAACATTTCGGCAATGGTGAGCGCTATGGAGTGAACATCCAGTACATTCAGCAGTCCAGTGAAGTAGGCACAGGCGGAGCGCTGGCCGGCACGATCGGGTATTTCACCAAAGAACCGTTCGTTCTCGTACACGGTGATATCCTCATCGACATCGACCTGCAGGAGCTCATCACGTTCCACCAGGAGCATGAATATTGCGTCTCCATGGCATTGACCTCGGTCCAGAACCCCTCTGATTTCGGCATGGTTTCGGTCCGTGGCAATACCGTCGTCGCTTTTTCTGAAAAGCCGGACAAAGAAAAATCCAGCTCGCACCTGATCAACGCCGGGCTGTATATCTGCAATCCTGCGATTTTCGACTATCTGCGCCCCTCGGGGTCTTTTTCTCTCGAGCGGGACATTTTCCCGGAACTCATCGGGGAGCACAAGCTCGGTGCCTACATGTTTGACGGGATGTGGTACGACGTCAGCACGCCGGAGATTTATGAACAAGTTCTAAAAGAGTGGAGAATCTGACATGGAACAGACATTTGGATTGTCCTTCATGCACGCCACAGAGATGGCAGCCATGGCGGCAGCGAGAAGCATGGGGCAGGGAAATCATGAACTGAGTGACCAGCTGGCGGTGCAGACTATGCGCGACGAATTTAATCAGCTCGCTATGCGCGGTACAATCGTGATCGGAGAGGGTGAGCGGGACAAAGCCCCCATGCTGTACATCGGAGAGCATGTGGGATCATGGGAGGAAAAGGAGCCGGAAGTCGATATCGCGGTTGATCCTCTGGAAAACACCAATGCCACGGCCAATGGGACCAGCAATGCCATCGCTGTGATCGCGATCTCCGAAAAGGGGGGTCTCCTCCATGCACCGGATGTCTATATGGATAAGATCGTCGTAGGACATGATGCCAAGGGAGTCGTCGATATCGATGCACCGCCTGAGGAAAACTTGATCAATATCGCCAAAGCGCTCGACCGCCGGGTCGAGGACTTGACCGTAGCTATCCTAGACCGCGACAGGCACAAAGAATTGATAGCCGCCGTCAGGGCCTGTGGGGCGCGGATCAAACTCATTCCTGACGGAGATCTCAGTGCAGGCATCGCTGCCGCAGTACGAGGTACCGGCGTGCATGCGGTCATGGGTATAGGAGGGGCGCCGGAGGGTGTCCTCGCCGCGGCGGCTCTGCGCTGCCTCAATGGTGAGATCCAGGCCCGTCTGGTCGCGTTGAACAGAGAGCAGCATCAGCGCCTCGACAAGGTCGGGATCAGCGACCTTCAGAAAGTATATACCACTCATGAGCTGGCCTCCGGCAGGCAGATCATGTTCTCCGCTACCGGGGTCACGGATGGAGACCTTCTGAAGGGGGTGCGTTTCTTCGGGGGCGGGGCCAGAACGGAGACACTTTTCATGTCGAACCTAAGCCAGAAGGTCCGTCTCGTGGATACGACCCATGTCCATGACCATGATGACATATCATTTATTCTTAAGTAGATCCGAAGGAAAGCCAGACATGGTAGCAGCTCGGGTCCGTACCATAGCTCCCAGCGTGACCTTTGCCCTGGAGGAAAAAGCGAAGCGGATGCAGCTGGAAGGCATCCCGGTCATTTCGTTTGGAATCGGCCAGCCTGATTTTCCTACGCCGGACAATATCAAACAGGCAGGTGAGCATGCGATCAGGGACAACCGTACGGGCTATACTGCGGCCACTGGCGTCCTGGAACTGAAACAGGCGATCGCGTCCAAACTGCTCCATGAAAATGATCTGACTTATGAAGCTTCCCAGATCGCCGTCGGAGCCGGTGGCAAAGCGGCCCTCTACCATCTGTTCCTTGCCCTGCTGAACCCTGGGGATGAGGTCATCATCTTGAACCCCTTCTGGGTGAGCTACCCGGAGCAGATCCGGCTGGCCGGCGGGATCCCGGTTTTTGTCGGGTGCGACCGCAGTTCTTTTGAGCCGGACATAGAGGCGCTGGAAAAAAATATCACCGGGAAAACAAAGATCATCATCGTCAATTCCCCCAACAATCCCTGCGGAGCAGTGTACTTGCACGACACGCTGGTCGCTATCGCCGAGATCGCCCGCCAGCACGACATCTTTATCCTTTCAGATGAAGTGTATGAACATTTTTATTATGGGGCCAAACCCGTTTCCATAGCTGCCCTTTCGGCCGACGCCTATGCGCGGACGATTGTCTGCAATGCAGTGTCCAAGACGTATTCCATGACTGGCTGGAGAATAGGTTTTCTCGCCTGTGCCGACAGCGACATCATCAAGGCATACGGAGCGATCCAGGGGCATACGTCATCCAATCCCTGCTCGATCGCGCAGTATGCCAGCGTAGAAGCCTATCAGGGAGATCAGGAAAGCGTCGGTATCATGCGGGCAACGTTCCTGCGGCGCCGGGACCGCATGCTGGAACTCCTGAAAACAATTCCGGGGCTAACGTGCGCGCCTCCACCCGGTGCTTTCTATTGTTTTCCCCGCTATGACCTCTCCCTGCCGTCAGCCGAAGTGGCGGAAAGAATTCTCGAGGAAGCACATCTGGTCGTGGTGCCGGGAGATCCTTTTGGCATGGAGAGCTATATCCGTCTGAGCTATGCGGTCAAGGACGCAGAAATCGAAGAAGGTCTGGAGCGCCTCAGGGTCTGGTTTTCCTCGCAGGTGAAATAAATCATTCATTAGCTGGCTTATTGAAAAATGTATAAAGAATACATTGATCGCCGTTTGCAGGAATCTGCCAAAATTGAGAAGAATCCCTCCGTTGTCGACCTCAGGGCGATGGCGAAGCATCATGAAAAAACCAGTAAGCACGGCCACCCGGTTTATGAGTCCAAGATTCGTAGCCGGAGCGCCAAACATACTTATCATGTAAATGATGATCTCCTGCTGGGCAGAGCGCAGAAAGGGATAACGGGAGAGGAAGCCAAATTACTCTATTCGCGGGTGCTGGATCAGTTGGAAGATCAGGAGATGATCCTCATCGACCGTCAGATGGGTGTGCATCCGTCGGTCCATTACCATTGCCGGATGTATGTACCCAAAGCTTACGCCCGACTGGCCTATATGTGGAGTCAGATGCTTTTTGAAGAAGATCATGCCGGCGAAGGAGTCGATTTCTTGACGCTCTATGTACCTGAATGGGAAGAGACCAAAATCATTGTCGACCCTCGGGAAGGGTTGACCCTGGTGCTGGGTACGGATTATTTCGGTGAAGCCAAAAAGGCTTTTTTGCGGAAGGCCATGTACGATTTCAAGACCACCCGTGGAGGGCTTGGTTTTCATGCCGGGAGCAAACAGCTCGACATCGCAGGACCGGAGGGCAGGAAAGAGGTTGGATTTATCCTGTTCGGACTCAGCGGCACCGGAAAGACCACGCTCACCATGCACGACCACGGACTCACGGGCGAGGAGAGGGTGCACATCAAACAGGATGATGTCGTCCTGATGGACGATACCGGGTATTGCTATGGTACGGAACGTGGCTTTTTCATCAAAACCGAAGGACTGGACGAAAGTCAGGAGGTCCTCTACCGGGCGGCCATGGATCCGGACAGCATTTTTGAAAATGTGCATCTGGAGGAGGACGGGGGTATTAATTTTTCTGATTCCGTTCTGACCTCCAATGGCCGGGGGATCATGGTCCGGGAAAAGGTACGACATACGGACACGCCTGTCGACCTGGCCCGGGCGCATAATATAATCTTTATCACCCGCCGGGATGACATCGTTCCTCCGCTTGCGAGGCTTACTCCCGAGCAGGGAGCAGCTTTTTTCATGCTGGGAGAATCGATCGAAACCTCTGCGGGCGATCCGACCAAAGCAGGCCAGTCAAAACGCGAAGTCGGGACCAATCCCTTCCTCATCGGCAGGGAAGAGGACGAGGGCAACAGATTCCTGGAAATACTTCGTGCGAACTCTGATATCACCTGTTACACCTTAAATACGGGCAGTATAGGGAAAAAAACAGGTCAGGCAGGGAAAAAGATTGGCGTGGCGCTGTCTACCGGATTGCTGAAACGCATTGCATACGGTGATATCGAGTGGGAACGAGACGCAGACTGGGGCTACGATGTCCCGAAGACGGTCCCCGGCTTTGACATGAAACAATGGGATCCCCGGAGCTACTACACAACAGAAGAATATGCCTGGCTCGTGGACTCGCTGCGGAGCGAACGCCTGCTCTGGCTTGCCCAGTTTCCCGACCTGCTTCCTGAGATCGTGCAGGCCATCGCTTAGTTTCCAAGGAGGGTGCAGGAATATGCTCACGAAAGCAGCTATTTTCAGAAAATATGTGTACCGTTTCGGAGGAGGCGCAGCAGATGGTCATGAGGCCATGAAGGATCTGCTCGGAGGCAAGGGCGCCAATCTGGCGGAAATGGCAGGACACAAGGAGCTTCGATTGCCAGTGCCGCCCGGGTTTACGCTTACCACCGAAGTGTGCACCTATTACCATGACAAAAAGAAGACCTACCCCAAAGGTCTGGAAAAGGAAGTCAGGGATGCGTTGAAGGCGGTGGAGCACCACAGGGGGCGGAAGTTCGGCGACCCGGAAAACCCTCTGCTGGTTTCGGTCCGTTCCGGGGCGCGCAAGTCTATGCCGGGCATGATGGAAACTGTGCTGAATGTCGGTACCTGCGAAAAAACTATTTCCGGACTTATCCGTATGGCCGGCGGGGACGAACGGTTCGTCTACGATGCCTACCGTCGTCTCATTATGATGTACTCCGACGTGGTCATGGAAAAGGCAGCCGGGATCGAGCCCAAAGATGACGAGGGCATCCGCAAGCAGCTTGAACATCTTATGGACAAGCTGAAAAAGAAAAAGAGCTATTCCAGCGATACCGATATGACCGTGGACGATCTTCGTCTGTTGTGCTCCCAGTTCAAGGTGAAGATCAAGGAAGTGCTGGGCAAGCAGTTCCCGGATGACCCCATGAAGCAGCTCTGGGGAGGGATCGGTGCCGTGTTCTCATCCTGGAATGGGAAACGGGCAGTATCCTACCGCCGGATCGAAGGGATCCCGGATGAATGGGGTACTGCCGTGACCGTGCAGTCCATGGTGTTTGGCAATATGGGCAATGACAGCGCGACCGGCGTTGCTTTTTCGCGTAATCCCGGGAACGGTGATAACCATTTCTATGGTGAATACCTCATCAATGCACAGGGTGAAGATGTCGTTGCGGGTATACGGACGCCGGCCCCGATCAACGAGATCTCCCGTTCATCCTCCAACAAGAAGCTGAAAACACTGGAGCAGGCGATGCCGAAGCTGTATACAGAACTGGTAGGCTACCGCAATCGGCTGGAACAGCACTACCGCGACATGCAGGACATAGAATTCACCATTGAAAAGGGCAAGTTGTTCATCCTGCAGTGCCGCATCGGCAAGCGCAATGGTCCTGCGGCCGTGAAGATGGCCGTGGATATGGTTAGAGAAAAGCTCTGTACCCGGGAAGAAGCGGTCATGCGCGTTACTCCGTCCCAGCTCGACGAACTGCTGCATCCCATTCTTGATCCAAAGGCAGAGCGCAGTGTTAAAGTTCTGGCCAAGGGACTTCCGGCAGGGCCGGGCGGGGCCAGCGGGCAGATCGTCTTTACGGCTGCCGAGGCGGTGGCCTGGAATAATGCCGGCAAGAAAGTCATCCTCGTCCGGGAAGAGACCAATCCGGAAGATGTCGAGGGAATGCGCGCCGCAGTCGCTATCCTGACCGCCCGAGGAGGGATGACATCCCATGCGGCTCTCGTGGCCCGGGGCTGGGGAAAATGCTGCGTGGTCGGCTGCGGGGCGCTGGGGATCAAGGCGCAGAAAAAACTGATCGCGGTGCATGGGGTGACCCTGCATGAGGGAGACCTCATCACGCTGAACGGAACGAAAGGCACCGTTTACGAAGGGGCTCTCCCCATGATGCCCATGTCGAGCAGCTCGACCTATCTGCAGGCATTCCTGAGGCTCTGCGACGGAGTACGAAGATTGAAGATCCGAACCAACGCTGATACGCCTGAGGATGCAAAGAAGGCACGGGAATTCGGCGCAGAGGGGATAGGCTTGTTCCGTACAGAACACATGTTTTACGGTGAGGGTTCTGATATCCCTCTGTTTCTCCTGCGTAAAATGATCATATCCCGGGGACCCGTGGAGCGGGTAGCAGCTTTGGATGAACTGTATCCTCACGTCAAAAAGGACATTAAAAATACCTTGCAGGCTATGGATGGGTATCCGGTGGTAATCCGGCTTCTCGATCCACCCCTGCACGAGTTTGTTCCGCGTGAACTGGACAAACAGAATAAACTTGCCAAAGAACTGGGCATCGACGCCGAAGAATTTGCCAAACGATCAGAAGTGCTCCACGAATCAAATCCTATGATGGGACATCGTGGAGTCCGTCTCGGGGTGACCTATCCCGAGATCAGCGAAATGCAGATCCGGGCCATTTTTGAGGCCGCCGCGGAACTGTTGGCCAAAGGCAAGAAGCCCTATCCTGAGATCATGATCCCGGTCGTCTGCGACGTACGTGAGATCGAAGACCAGAAGGAGATCGCAAAGCGGGTATATGCCGAGACCCTGGCGAAGTACAAGCTGACGAAGATCAAGCATAAATTCGGCACCATGATCGAGATCCCCCGGGCTGCCCTGCTGGCAGATGAGCTGGCAACGGCGTCTGATTTCTTTTCCTTTGGAACCAATGATATGACCCAGATGGGCTTCGGGTTTTCCCGGGACGACGTCGGGGGGTATCTGCTGAGATATCTGCAAAAAGGTGTTCTGCTCGAGGACCCATTCCAGTCGATCGATATCAAAGGTGTAGGCGAACTCATCAGGATCGGTATCGATCGGGGTCGAAAGACCAAGCCAGGACTGGAGATAGGGATCTGCGGGGAGCATGGCGGAGAAGCCAGGTCCGTGGAGTTCTGTCATCAGGTCGGCATGGATTATGTGAGTTGTTCTCCCTATCGTGTTCCCATTGCTCGTTTGGCGGCTGCTCAGGCAGTTCTGAAGGAGAAGAGCTCCAACCAAAGCACCAACAGAAGGGTTGCTGCACACAAATAAAGCAGCCATAGTATCGGCCGCATGTATTTTTTAGTTCGTGTATAATTTTCTATTTTTTAGGAGGAGGACGTATGTCCGACACCAAATTCAACCCTCACGCCATGGCGCAGGCGCAGTTCGACAACATAGCCGAAAAGCTCGGCCTCGACCAGTCGACCAGAGACCTGCTCCGGGTACCCGAGAGGGAGATGCACTTCACCATCCCCATCCGCATGGACAATGGCAAAGTGAAGGTCTTCAGCGGGTACCGGGTGCAGCATTCATCCGCGAGAGGCCCGGCCAAGGGCGGTATCCGTTTTCATCCTGATGAAACTATCCACACTATCCGCGCACTCGCAACCTGGATGACCTGGAAGTGCGCGGTAGTCGATATTCCTCTCGGTGGCAGTAAGGGCGGGATTATCTGCGATCCGCGTATTATGAGCGACCGTGAGCAGGAACGTCTCTGCCGGGGCTGGGTACGCCGAGTCTTCGATATTGTCGGGCCTACTATGGACGTGCCGGCTCCTGATGTCATGACCAATGGTCAGCATATGGGCTGGATGATGGACGAATTTGACACGTTGGCTCGTGGGAGGTTTCCAGGGTTCATCACCGGTAAAAAAGTCGGTGGCGGCGGTTCTCTCGGCCGTACAGAAGCTACCGGCTACGGTGTGGTGTACTGCGTCGTAGAGGCTCTCAAGCGTCTGAAAATGGATATCACCAAATGCACGGCTGCCATTCAGGGCTCCGGCAATGTGGCTCAGTACACACTGGAACTCTTCGAGAAGCTTGGCGGGACCATGGTCGCCATCTCCTGCTATGATCATCATGAGAAGAAAGTCTTTACCTATCGGTCCCTCAAGGGCATCAAGGCCAAAGATCTTTTCAAGAGCGTGGATAAATTCGGTACCATCGACCCCAAGAAAGCCAAAACAGTCGGCTGGGAAAAACTGGCCGGTTCAGCCTGGCTCGAACAGAAGGTCGACATCCTGTTCCCCTGTGCCAAGGAGAACGAGATCACCGGGGAAAATGTCAAAAAGATCAAGTCCAGTGTCAGAATCGTTGCCGAAGGTGCCAACGGACCGACCACTCCCGAAGCGGACAGGGTCCTCTTCAAGAATGGCGTGTTCGTAGTTCCCGACTTCCTGGCCAATGCCGGCGGCGTGACCGTCTCCTACTTCGAGCAGGTGCAGAACAACATGAACTACTACTGGACCCATGAAGAAGTCCTGACCAAGCTCAGAGAGAAAATGGTCTCTGCATTCGACGCAGTTGCTGATCTCGCAGTCAAGAAGAAGATCTACATGCGCGATGCCGCCTACTACATCGCCGTGCAGCGCGTAGCTGATATCAGCAAGTACAGAGGTTGGGTGTAATCATAAGCTGTAAGCTCTAAGCGAAAAGCTTTAAGCTCAACAACGTATGCAAAGATCAAAAGAGGGCTGCGCCTTGCAGCCCTCTTTTGTGAATACAAAAAATCCCCTTCGGGTGGAAGGGGATTTTGATGCTCTTAGACTCTTACCCACTGGGTGGAGAGGATCTCCTCGTTGGCCTCTCCGTCGTCGCTCTGGACGATCTGGAAGTGCTGGCGAAGGACGATGCGTTCAGTGGGAGTATCGATATAGGCGAGGTGGCGGGTGCTTACCTCATTGTCCTGGTCGGTGTAGGCAGTATTGGTCTCGTCGCGGTAAGACAGGTAGAGATTCCACATGGCGTCCCAGAGCTCGTCTGATGGTTTGATCGCATTGAGCCCGAGATCCGTGTGGATCTCTTCGCGCCCCAGTGGATAGGCATGGGACTGGTATTCGGCGCTGAGCAGGTCGACCACATGGGCGATCTGTTTGGCATCACGGATAGGATGGAAATGGGTCTCCAGGATTTTGCGGCTGATGAGGCGGGCGAGGCGGTAGGATTGCTCGATGGCGCCCAGGGCTAGTGGGTTGATGTACTCGAACAGTGCGGTATAGATCTCGGCGACCGCTTCGGCGGTATAGCGGTCTTTGGCTTCGTTCTTCAAAAATGAGATGCAGTGCTTCAGGTCCTGTACCGAGATGGGGATCGGGTTGCCGTCCGGGCCCTGCGGGAGCAGGGGATGCATACGGGTCGGGTCAACAGGGCTCAGCTCGGACATGGGACCCATGAGCAGTTCCTCTGCGCCGAGCGCGATATGGGTGGCGGCGCTGTGGGCGCGGTAGGGGATGAGGACATTATACGCCGGGAAGTACTCGCGGATCAGGCTGACGATCTTCCAGGGGGTCTCGGTGGTGCCACCGCGGCTGTAGAGGAAGAGGTCGAGGGGTTTGCCTTTGGGCTTCTCGATCTTCTTCAGCTGGTCGTAGAGCGGGAGGACGCATTCTTCATTGATGTAGACTTTGTCGCACATATAAAACGCGATGAGCGGATTGCCGCGCACCGAGGTGATGCGCTCGAGTAGTTTGACATTGTCGGGCGTTGAAAAATTGAGGCTTTCTTTTCCGTGTTCACCGGTTGTCATGTTGGTTTTCTCCTAGGGTGCAAGCGGGCATACAGTACCACGAGGGGCGGGAGGATGGCAATGAGAGGGGCTATGGGCTTCAGAACAGGCAGACACTTACATTGCGTTCTAGTCCTGAAAGTACAAACCGGTGATCGATTTCACTATGGCATCGATTTCGTCCAAGGTAGTGGCATTTGGTGAACCGATCACATAGGGTTTGGTCAGGTAGGTCAGGCTGGATTGATTGGTTCCTGGAGATTGTAGTGGAATTGGGACCCACAGATCACAGAACGCGTAGCGTTTGTTTTGCAGATAGCTCCAGTCAAATGAATATCTACCACCGAGACTGCTACCATCCTGGTTCACCGGATTATTCCAGTAGTCGGTCAGTCTGGTGTCCAGATCATATTTCCCGTCGATGGTGTAATAGTATCCGAGATCGCTCTCTACTCTTTTCCAGTCAGTGGTAATATCTCTGATAGTTGCCGTATCAGAGCACGCTACTTGAGGTAATCCTGAATTTGGTTCTGAGATGAGATCAATAGTCAAGATGGTATCACCTTTGACCCAGTTCAATTTAGTTTGCAGTGTGGGGTGAAAGAAGTCAGTTCTTTTCGCGACATTGGCTAGCCCCGCGACCTTCAGTTCCCAACCCTGCCCTGAGGTGACGGAGAACCCAGGCAGTTCCGGGAAGCTTAATACATTAGAAGTACCCTGTCTCTGCATAAAAGATTCAGTACCATTATCCGGATGAAAGACCGGAAGTGGAAATGGGGTCTCATTTAGCCACGCTGTCTCATCCCAGTTTTCTATGCCCTGAACCGACTGGACGATGGTGTCCAGTTGAGTCAATTCTTCATCGGTTGGCGAGCCGTTGACAATGGGTTCTGCCATTTTCCAGTAGAAGAAAGAGTCTCTGACCGGTGCTGTTCCAGTGATTTGGCGCAGGGTACCCAAGTAGCAAATATTGTAGTCAGCATCCCCCACCGTTTCCCAGTTAGAATCCCGGGGATCAGGCCATGGGTTTCCATCATTTGCTCGATAGCCCCTTGTTTGGATCGCTTGGATGTTGGTCATTGCTTGTTCAGAATACCTGATATGTCCGGCATGCAGGAAACGATACCAATTGCCGACTTCCTGAGCAGTGACTTGAGTTGAGCACCTGATACCGCTTGTGACATTGTTGTCAGCATATTGATTTTTCACGAAAACAAAATCAATGTCCACATCTCCTTTTTTCAGGCGAATACCCGTGCAGTCTGAACCACAAGTGGCAATATCGAAGAACTGGAACCTTTGGTCATAAACCGACCAGTCTTCTTTGGTTTCGACTGACCATCCTGCCGGAACTGTTATCTGGAAATCCTGAAGCTGCGGGTGCTGGAATACCCATTCTGTATCTCGTGCCGGAGACGAAGTGTCGAGGAGATATCCGTTTTTCCAGACGGCCCGTTCGGTTTCGGTCACAGTCGATGAGGGAATCTGGTCGATGTAGGTCTGGTATTCTGGTTGGTCGGCATAGACGAAATCGACATGGCCCCAGGGAGTAGGCTCGGAGACATTTTCGAGCCGGACAAAATACAGCCCTGCATTCAGATCCGCAGGGTCATTTGATTTGGCGCCATCGTGATACAGGAATGATCCGATAGCGGTGCCGGGGATGTTCTGTTTCAGAAGTATGTAGTCTCCGTCGTAGCCGTTCTGAAATTTTTCCTTGACCATAGTTACATCTTCGGTGGCGGTATTGGTATATGTTCTGCCTGAGGTAGAGATCCTGGTCTGCCAGGTATATTCGTAATTGACCTCCACTCGGTGCCCACCGATTTCAGCGAGAGCAGCGCTGACAGGTTGGACTAGTGGGAACGAGGCGGGAGGGATGGGAGGCGTGGGATAGGTGACGCCACCGGACACGAAGGTGTAGGGATTAGAGGCGGGAAGTAATGGCGGCCAACT
>MNZT01000043.1:12087-19406 GCA_001873755.1 Candidatus Wirthbacteria bacterium CG2_30_54_11
AGCGGGAGCCAGGGAACCGGATCGATCCGTTCTTTAGAGCGGTATCAGTCAGCACGAGGAGCAGGCCGATCACCAGAGGTATCCAGATAGGAGCGAAGATAGAAAGAGAGGGGAACTGCTTTGCCAGCCAGGACCTGGAATCCTTTTTCATTCATGCTCCTCAAATTGTTTGGATATCCTGCTTGTTCAGATGGAGATGTCAGCAAAGCAGGCATAGCCACCCACGAGAGCGAGGGCGGCTATGCCGATGAGGGCGAGGATGATAACACCTCGACCTTTTTGATCGAACGGGATCATCACCATGAATTATCCTGTGTTCGATACCTAATTGGTCGGGCTGTCTGAGATCGGAAGAGGTTCTATCTGCTGGAGCTCTATGCTGGAGAGGATGGTACAGATAGTCGTTAGTTTATCCTCCCAATCAGGTATCAAGTTAACTTGGTCTTCTGCCGTGAATGGATTATAGCCAAAGAAAGTATAGGCATTATTTCCATTGACTATTGTGTATTCGAATTGCCATTCATCTTTTTCGTAGGCGATATCCCGATCCCACAAGACTAGGTGACCAGGATCATGTAGTGGTGTCTGCGGCAATGTTTTCCGTTGTAGATATTGGAGGGATGATTCATCGTTCATTTTATCGTTTCCGGAAAATGAAAAACCCAGTACGGTTTCATTCTCAGGAACATACAGAGCAGATTGGGGATGCCCATCCGGCCCTGGAGTATTTGGAATATCATAGGAGGCTATTCGATATCCATCGTAGCCATCGATTCCTGAGAAATTTTGGCTTTTCTCATAGTACCAGTTAGGCGGAAGGTAGATGGTCGCCTGGATGGCACTATCTTCGATCGTTTGCCAGTCTGTTCTCTGGTTTGACGGGAGTACATATTTGTCTTCACAGAGAGGGATGGAGATAGAAGATGCAGGAAGCCTATCGTCCGATATTGGTTGACTTATGGGTTCGCTGACCGGAGAAGAAACAGGCGTGGTATCGGGTTCATTCTTGCCGGCATCTGTGTGTTGTTGCTTTTGGGCGATGGTGTATAGAGTAACAGCTGTGAGTGCCAACATGGCGATACCTAGAACGGTGTTTCGGAAGAGGATAGTTTTTTTCATGGTGCATTTTGGTAATGGTTTAGTTAACCTTCCCTCCATCGTAAATATACAAATTACTTCCACTTTGCACGAGCAATCTGTTCGAAATCAGATCCATATCCAGAGAGCCTGTACCAGTGACGAAAACAAATGCGTCGTTGTTCCGATCAGACTACTGAGCGGTGTTGATTGTGGGTCCAGGTTAGTAGCCGATATTGCATGCCCAGTAGGATTCCTGGCGCTGTCAAGCATAGCCACCCACGAGAGCGAGGGCGGCGATGCCGATGAAGAGAAGGACAAGCCAGTACGAGTACGACTGCTTTGTTGATCGATCCGATGGGGCAAGAGGCATATTTTTTCTCATTTACCAGGTCGAGAACACGCATGGATCAGTTACACATTCATTCTTGATAGATTTCACGATTGCATCCATATCAGCAAGTTGCTCTGAAGTGGGTTGACCCACGACATTTGGTTCCAACATGAGGAGACCATCATCATCTGTACTGAGTTCGTCTGGTGGGCCAGACAATATCCATATACCGCCTCCATCTTCACAAAACGCATATTGAGTACTAGTCTGGTACTCCCACTCTCCTGATGATCCCGAGAACAAACTAGGTTGATCTCCGGTCGTGTAGTTAGTGTAACCATGGTGGGTATAGGATGTCCCGGCACTATCCTGGTATCGATACCATCCTTCTCCGATCTTCTGAAAAGGGATGGTATTGCTGCATTTCATTCCACCATTGTCATCCCATGCCAGGAGAGCAACCATTCGGAGTTCTACTTCATTTTGATTGAGAGTAATCCTCATTTGACTTTGAGGTTTGAGACTCCATTGAGGATCAGTTTGATCTCTTTTTTGCATGGGTTTGATTTGTATCGACCAAGATGACGGGAAGTCGATTGAAAATCCCGGCAGCATAGGATAGATGAGTCTATTCCATCCATTTCCGACAGAAGAAGTATATTGAGCCACTTCTTCGGCGGAAAGGTAGGTGTCAGCAGGAGGATGCGACACTTCCTCCATCGGGGTGGATACGGGGATTTCTATCGGTGACGAGATCGGAGTTTCATCTCTGGATGGTGAGTCGGGTATGTTTTTCTTGGCGGGAGAGATACTGCAACCAGAGGAGATGACGAAAATTAGAAGAGTAATACCTATACCGATTAGTTTAATCATCAGCAACCCCATAATTACCAGATTTTCGCACCGTTTTCAATATATAGCTTTCCTCCTTGGTTCACCAGCAATTTAAATCGATTAAAACTGAATCCGAATTCCGTGTTAATACTATGATTCTTATTTTCGAGGGTGCAAATTTCGCCTGAGAGGCATTTATCACTGTCAGAACTGAGGATGAGGCTCGTATTGGTTGCTATGGTTATATTTCCAATTCCTCGTTCATTTGTCCAGTTTGTCACCGTTCCCTTGACAGTACAGGTTTTGTTAGTCTGTCCTGATAGATCCACTATCCAAGATGGAGGATTTGTACTATCAAACACAGGGCGCGGTGGGCACTGTGATGAGGTAATAGCAGGAATGGATCCCCAGGTGTATTCCTTGCCATCGATCCGAATCGGAACCTGGGGAAATTTCAAGTGGAGATGTGTCCCGGTGCTGGTTCCACAAGAAGAGGTCGCGCCGTTGTATACCGTGCCTAATAATTGTCCCTGATCGACCATATCTCCCATTTTAATTTTAGCATTAGTAACAGAGTTTGCGTCTAGATGGATAAATTGAAATTGTTCAGATGTATTTTCTGTGGTGATATAAATCCAGGCTGCTCCATTTACCTTGCAGACATTGTTTACAACGCCTCGAGCGACTGAAAGAATCTCGGAGCTGCCGGCAGTTTGATCTGGACCAAAATCGAGGCAAGTATTGACCGCGCTTCCCGAAGCACATGCGTGCCAGCCACCATGGAGATGATAGGTATCAGTTGTAGGCCAGGGCAGTTGATATCCATAATACATCTGAGAAGGTGCGGATGCGGCGACAGTAGGCGTGACGGATGCGGTAGAATCAGTTGTGGTAGGACTAACGAATTCGTTTTTTGCCTTGTGGATTTGAGAGTTCGCAGATTTTATTTGCTTTCTTGTTTCCACAGGATTTGTTTTGAATGGTATCTGGTCTACTATGGTCACATACTGTGAATTATTACTTATTGCACCGAACCAGTTACTAGGTGTTTTTTTTATCAGCGCAATTGTTTCAACATAATCTGCTCCACTTTCGGCCTGGCTCGTATCACTAGACTTTGGATCAAAATACATAAGCGTTCCTAGCACCCAGGTATTCTCAATTCGTAGGTCCACAAGAGATACGACATTGTCTTTTGGCAACGTGCCGGTCCATTTTTTTACTGCCAGCTCGATAGCTTTTTTTATGGCTGGATCAATTTGTTCCTGTCCTGCGAAAAGATAGTTAACAGTTATTTGAGAGGCTGTGATTTTGTCTCCGAGATCTATGATCGTGGTTGTCTGGTCTTTTTGTTTCGATACTTCGCTATCCGTTGGAGCAGAAATTTCAGATACTGGATTCGATATTGGAGTTTGGGTCTGATTCACCGGTAGATTCGTTTCGGCAAACGACGACAATCCTCCCATCTGGCTAAAAATGCTTGCCAGCACCAGACTGATACTAACTATTCGCCATCTTTTTCGAGATATGTGGAACATAGATACTCCTTGTAGGTAGTTGATTTCTTGTTTTGGGCGTATCTATTGGCAACTCCCGATACATACATTGCCGCCGGCATCAATGTACATTTTGGTTTGTTGATTGCTGATGAATCTTAGGTCGCCATCTCCCATAGAGAACATTCCTGTGTCCTGGCAGCCATCGCCTGTAAACGAAAAACCCTCTGGGACTCCACCACATGCCGGTGCTCCTTGACGAGCCATAACTACACCAGATACTTCCAGGCTTAGGCCGTAGTTTTGATGATCGAGCGTGGATAGGCGCCGGGGATTGTTATCAGCTGCCATTTCCAGTGATCCTTCCGCGATACCAGCATTGTGAAAGGAAATGCTTGCCTTTTTTGTACGATCTGCCCTAGTGTTTTCTCCAAGAGCTAGGGACGCACTATTGTAGCAGCATTCATTGACACTATCGCGGCTGATTGTAGTTTTTCCGAAATATGATGTCGGCCACCAACCAGCCATAACAGCTACCGCACCTGGCTGTACAGCGGTTGTAGCAGTAGATACTCCGGTAGTAGTTCCTGTCGTATCATTTCCAGTGTCTTTTGTTGTTGCTCCCTGAGCTTCGCTCAGATGCATGCCAACCACCATGGCCAGAAATCCACTGACAAACAATCCTTTGACAACCAAATTCAACCTGTTCATGTGATGTCCTTCCTGATAATGAAATGACTTGTAACTATGTTCTGTTTGGCAGAGGTTCTAAATAGTAGAAATTAGCCATCTGCTCTTTCATCCTGAGCAGCATATCGACCACCCGGAGGTACAGGTGTCAGCAGGTATTTGACCATCGTATAGCATATCTAAAATCAGTTGTCTTTGTATTACAGTACAAATCTTTGCAATAGGGGGAGTTAACGAGTTAACGCGTGGGAGGGTTATCGGGTTAATTAAATTCAACCCGTTAACTCATTAACCCGTGAACCCGCAACGTATTGGTTTTTGTCTTTTCACCGTTCGTGCAGTAGACTGGCGTCGTACTTAGAGGATTACCTATGTCCGTCACCCGTACGGTCCTGCGCAATACGATATTTCAGAGCATCGGGCGCGTGGTCTACATGATCACGTCGCTGCTTATGATCAAGGTCATGACCGGGTATCTCGGTCAGGAGGGGTTTGGCCGCTACAATATCGCGGTTGATTACCTCGGTTTTTTTGGCGTGTTGGTGGATATGGGGCTGTATCTGCTCCTAGTCCAAGCCATCACCACCATACGGGACGAAAAGGAAAAAGCTCTCAGGGTGGCCAGCATCGTCGGTCTTCGTATCATTTCGATCGCGGCGGTATTCTCCCTGGCCGCCGGGCTCATCTTCCTCTTTCCCTACGACATGGAGCTGAAGCTCGGCATCGTGGCTTGTACGCTCGCTTTCGTCCTTATCTCTCTGGCGCAGCTCTATGCAGGAGTGTTCCAGGGGTACCTGCGCACCGAGTACGCCGCGTTCGGAGAGGCGCTCGGACGGGTCATCAACTTCGTCCTCGTGGTCATGGTGACGCAGATGCATCTGGGGCTCATGGCCATCTTCCTCACCCTCATCATCGGCAATGCCGCCAATCTGCTGTTCAATCTCATCCTGTCGCGTCAGTTCCTCATCCCGCGAGTGCGGTTTTCCCTGCCAGAATTCAAAGCGATCTTCAAAGACGCTGCTCCGCTCGGACTCATGCTGGCTATTTCGTATCTCTACGTGAAACAGGCGACCATCATCCTCTCGCTCTACCCGCATCTGCCCGGCGGCATCACCAATGCCGAAGCGGTCGGGATTTACAAGGCGCCGTTCAAACTGCTGGAAACTATTCAGGGTTTCCCTGCCCTGTTCCTGGTCGCACTGTTTCCCTTTCTCACCAAATATCTGAGCGAACATGACGAACGGGTGAAGAGCATGTGCCAGAAGGCGTTCGACTTCCTCACCATGCTGGCCGTACCCATGCTGGTGGGGACGATCGTGCTGGCCGACCGCATCATCCCGGTCATCACGAGCGGAGGCGACTGGAGCCGTTCCATCCTCTGCCTGCGGATCCTCATCGTGGCGGTGGCATTCTCCTTCCTGAACAACTTCGCCGGGCACCTGCTCATCGCCCAGAAGCAGCAAAAGCGGCTCATCATCCCGAATCTCTGCTACCTCGGTATCAACTTCGTGCTCAATCTGGTCCTCATGCCGTATCTCGCGTACAATGCATCTGCCATTGCCACTGTGGTGACCGAGGTGCTCGTCCTGTTCGTCAATTTCCGTATCATTTATCTGGTCATGGGCTGGCGGCCGGGATTGAGGATCCTGGGAAAGGTTTCCTTCGTGGCTCTGGTCATGGGACTGGCGGTCTATGGGCTTGACCGCCTCGGGCTGAATTTTTTCCTCAATGCCGCCGTCGGCGCGGTGCTGTATTTCTGGCTTCTCAGTGCAGTGCGCGGTTTGCCGGAGGGGATGACTCCCGGTGATGTCCTTGAGCGGCTGAAGAAGACCATAGATTAGACGACCGGATCCAATAAATTTCAAATCCCTCCTAACCTCCCTTTTTCAAAGGGAGGGACCACCTGTTCTCTGTTCGTTGTTTTTTTTCGGGAGTTCGGTATGCGAGTTGTCATCGATTGCCGCTGGATCAGAAGTGTGAAGCTCGACGGGATCGGGCGGTATACATTTGAGCTGGTGCGGGAACTGATCGCCCTCCCTGAGCGGGATACCATCTATATCCTTCTCGTTCACGACCGCGAGGTCGCGGCCTGGCTGGAAAAGGAGTGTCAGCTGGATACCTTCACCCATGTCCGGCTTCACCGGCTCAAGTATCCGATCCTCAGCTTTTCTGATGTGCGGCATCTGAGAGGAGATCTGGAGGCTTTGCAGCCGGATATCGTGTTCTGCCCCAATTATCTCAGCTGGCCGTTCTCTTCCCGTTTTCGTACCATCATGGTGGTGCACGACCTCATCCCCTTCATCATGCCGGAGGTCTGCACGACGCCTAAATGGAAGCTGTTCTATGGCACTCCCTGGTTTGCCAGATCCATCCTGAACCGGGCAGATACCATAGTGACCGTATCTGCGCATACGGCTCACGATATTCAGGCGCGGTTCCACATTCCGGAAGATCAGATACGGGTGATCCCCGAAGGGGTCGCCGACCGTTTTTCCCTCCCCGTGGATGAGGCCAGGAAGAATCTCATCCGGGAGCGGTACCATCTGCCGGAAAAGTACATCCTCTGTGTGTCACGACAGCAGCCCTACAAAAATCTGCTCGGTCTGATCCGGGCCTATATGCAGCTTCCTGACGAGCTCAAAGTCCGCTACATGCTCGTGCTGACCGGAGAGTCGCACCGGCTCTACAGCGGCAGGTTGTCTGAGGCGATTGATCCTCTGGTCCTTTCCTATCTGGCTGTGTTCACCGGCTTTGTGGGAGACGACGATCTCCCCGGTCTGTATCAGATGGCGAGCCTTTTTGTCCTGCCCTCCCTGTACGAGGGGTTCGGTCTTCCGGTTCTGGAAGCCATGGCCGCAGGATGTCCGGTCGCCTGCAGCCGCACTGCA
>MNZT01000115.1 GCA_001873755.1 Candidatus Wirthbacteria bacterium CG2_30_54_11
CGTTATGAAGATCCGAGGGATGACCATCCTGCGCATCATAAATGATACGGAATCAATCTGGGGCTACGGCTCTGGCAGACAAACTATTAAAGAAATGAAAAAACGCGACCTGCAACAGATCATTGATGCCACCA
Organism: Candidatus Wirthbacteria bacterium CG2_30_54_11; assembly: GCA_001873755.1. GTDB lineage: Bacteria > Patescibacteriota > CG2-30-54-11 > CG2-30-54-11 > CG2-30-54-11 > CG2-30-54-11. The sequence goes on from MNZT01000115.1 coordinate 135, forward strand.
AAAAACATGGCGAGCTGCTCGTGGTGGAAGAAACCAGTCGCGCTACACGATCAGAAGGACAAAAACCTGAACATTGGCTGGAACGGCTGGAAACAGCACAAATAGCACTGGTCACCCCTCTCGTCTCCAAAGGCAAACTGATCGGGATACTTTTCATAGACGGCAAACGCTCAAATGATGCCTTTAGCAGCCAGGATATCGAACTCCTGGACATCCTCGCTCATCAGGCTGCGGTAGCCTTTGACAACGCCATGCTCTACTCCGAGCTGGAAGATCGCATCCGCAGACGCACCGCGCAGCTGGAAGATGCCAATAAACATCTCGTGAAACTGGACAAAGCTAAAACCGAATTCCTCTCCATAGCCTCTCATCAGCTGAGGACACCTCTCTCGGCTATCCGAGGCTACATTTCTCTTCTGGAAGACGGCGACTACGGCGGCTTGAATGAGCAGCAGCATGGCGTTTTGAAAAAAACAGATGACAATATCCGCCGGCTGGTCTCCCTGGTCAACGACCTCCTCAGCCTGGCCCGCATCGAAGCCGGCACCGGACCCAAGGGGCTGAATCTCACCACCGAAGACTTCTGTTCACTCGTCGATGTCACGGTGGATGAGCTGGCGATCAAGGCAAAGAACAAAGGGCTGGAGATCCTCTGGACCAGACCTGAGGGCCGGGTCGAAGTGGAGCTGGACAAGGAGCGGATGGGACAGGTGGTCATGAACCTGATCGACAACGCCTTGAATTACACCCTGAAGGGCCGGGTCACGGTCGGCGTAGACGAACAGAAGGACAAGGTGATTTTCCGGGTGCAGGACACCGGGATCGGCATGGACCCGGAGACGCTCGGCAATCTGTTCACCAAATTCTTCCGCTCTCAGGACGCGATCAAGGTGAAGCCTGACGGCTCCGGCATCGGCCTCTATGTCTGCAAGATTCTGGTGGAGGCACATGAAGGCACCATCGCAGTCACCAGTACCAAAGATATGGGAACCGCATTCACTGTCGAGCTGCTGAAAAAGTGTTCTGCCAGAAAAACTGCTGACCCGCTTGATCCGGTGCTACAAGCAACCCAACCAGAATCGTAACAAGGCGGACCATGAAAAGTGAAGTGTCCAGGTTGACCCTCTCAGATCTTGACCGCATAGAAGAGATGGACAAACAGATCTATCCCTCTGAGTTCCAGGAAACCAGGGAAACGATCGAAACGATCCTCCGCGAGGGAGAATTCAATTTCGGCGTCTATGCAGGTGGTGTTCTGGCCGGCTATATTCTGTGTGAACAGGACTTGGGCCGCAAGGTCTACCTGTACGATATCGCAATATTGCCGGCGTGGCAGCACCAGGGATTGTCAAAGCTGCTGCTGCAGGCCTATTTTGCAGCGGTACTGAATAAAGACCACATCGTCCGGGTGGTGTGCCGCGACACCTCGTATCCCATTTTTTCAGACGAGAAAAGAATGAACTCCTACGGTTACACCATCGCCGAGGATGTGTTCGAACCGGATGGATATTTTGCTCGCTGCTCCATACATGAAGACTCACACGCCATGATTCTGGTCCCGGCAAAAGACAAAAAAGACACTTCCCTTTCCTAAATCTCGTTCCCCTGCAGATGATAGTAGGGCGGTCGCTTCTGATACCGGCCGATGGCCAGGGAGATGATCTCTTCGACCAGATCTCCCTGATCCATGTCCAATAGATTCACGGTGTCCACGAAAGTGCTTTTCCGGTGAAGCAGGGGGTTGGTATTGATCTCGATCAGGTAGGGGTTGCCATTCTTGTCGACCCGGAACTCTGACCGTCCATAATCGTGACAGTCCAAGATGTTATATGAATCAAGTGCTATCTCCGAAATGAGGGCGAGCAGTTTCTTGTTCACTTTTATGGGCGGTTGCTCCGTTATGATCGAGTCACGGTAATCAGGGTCATTTTCCCATTTGGCGCTATAGGTAAATATCGGCCAGAGCCCGTCTTTCATTCCGCTGAAAACATACCTCGTCAGCGGCAACGCCCGCTGATCCTCACCGTAGTTGCCGAGGATGCAGACATCGAACTCGTCTCCCTCGACGAATTCCTCGATGAGAGCAGGCCGTCCTACTCCCTTGATGATCCGTTCCAGCTGATCGAGAAGCTCCTTGGGGTTGGTAACCACCGAGCGGTTGGTCAGCCCGATGGCGCCGTCGGTGTTGGCTGGCTTCACGATCAGGGGATACTGAAGCTCCTGATTGATGTGGTCGTCCATGCTGTAGGCATAATCCCAGGCGGGCATAGGAATGTCATGGTACTGCAGAAGCTTCTTGAAGCGGATCTTGTCGTTGCACAGGCCGGCGGTGAAGACATTGGAACCGGTATAGGGGATCTGCAGCAGATCCAGCAGTGCTCCGGAGTGTGCCTGCAGCAGCGTCGTGCCATTGATGCGGTCGCAGACATTGAACATGAGGTCGATGCTGTTGCGCTTGAGATCAGTGAGTACTTTTGGCAGGTTGTTGAAATCAAAAAAAGTGACCTGATACCCTCGTTTTATCAATACTTCCTGCAGCTGCCGGCTGGTCTCAGTGGAATATTTTTCCAGAGGGGTAGAGCTGCCCCGGTACAGATTCCCGACGATGCCGATGTGCAGTTTTTTTCTGTCCTGCTGGCCTATCCGCCGGATCTTTTCTAGTTTGGCTGCTCCCAGAATATGATTTTTCTGCACGATGGCCGAATCAAACCGACTCTTGCGCTGCGTCCTTCCGAGCGAAGATCCGGCGTCATACCTGACCACATCGTACTGGACTTCATCCATCAGATCGCGCAGATTGTCCTCGGCATCGATAGTATTTTCACCGGAAGCGGTCAGCCAGCCCAGGTATTCGAACCCCTGCGGCGGAGCCAGCACCGGGTCTCCGACTTCTTTGTGAAAACAGAAATCAAAAACCCGGGGATCAGTATCGATCTTGTTCCCGATCTCGAGATTAGTCAGGATGCCAGAATCCTCAGACAGGAAATATTTCCCCACCACATAGGTCTTCGGGACTTCCGGTTTGTGGAACTTCGGGAAATAGACTCCCAGCGCTATCTTTGCCGCGTATTCTGCCAGATCCATACCCCAGACACCTTTGTTGAGTGAGTGCACATCATCTCCTCCCATCCGCAGATTGCACTCGATAGGGACAGGGCCGTTCCTGGTTGATTTTGCTTCGAAATGGATCACCCCGTCCTGCACCCCAAGTTTTTCCAGTGTATCCTCCGCCAATTCCACCAGATCCTGCTGGTCTTTTTCCGGCAGGTTCGAAGGGGTATTCTGTCCGACTTCCCGAAAATACGGCTCTTCGGTCTGGTCATTGTCAGAGATGGACCAGTATTTCAGCTTCCCGTTCTGGATCAGCATGTCGATATCCACCTCGTCCCCGTCGATATACTCTTCCACCAAAAATTCCAGTTCATCCCACTCTGCAGCATCGCCGTGGGTGCTGATATTATTTTTGGCATACTCGTATGTTTTGAGCAGTTCCTCTGTATTTTCTGCCTTGATCACAAATGCGCTGGATGAACCGTAGATGGGTTTGATGACCACCGGAAATTTCAGGGAGGAGATATTGCTGCGGATCTCCTCTTTGGACTTGGCCAGGAAATATTTTGGCGCCGGGATGCCGTTTTCCTGACAGAATTTGCGAAAAAGAAATTTATTTCTTACCCGCCGGGCAATATGAAAAGGGGTCCCAATCCAGTTGAAATTGTCGACCAGTTTGGAAGTCAGAATGACGCTCTCCTCCCAGAAGTTCAGGACTCCGTCAATCTTGATATCCGAATGGCGGTTCATCCACCGCTTGGTGGACTGGATGCAGTCGTTGTAGTTGGTCAGGTCGGCGTGGATCCAGTGGTCGACATAGTGGGCAGCCTGATTTTTTTCCTTGTTCAGAACCACGAGCGTCAGTCCCATTTTTTTAAAGATCTGGAAGAACGATCTGTCCTTGTGCGTGGAAGTATGGACGAGGAGAAGCGTCTTCCCCTCGAGCGAACATTTCTTCATGAACCGCTCACTTATATCTAAATAATAAAAGAACAAGACATTCCGCAAGCGGTCTGTCTTGTTCGCAGGTCAACATGAGACATGAAAAATCGTACTGGGAGGCTCTTTCGAAGAAGAGAAGGACATCGGGAAAATGGTACTCTAGATCAAAACTTCCGACGGCACCATCATAGTCTGGTGAGGATATAAGTCAAGTCTGCCTGCGGCTTTGCCATGGGCCCTTACTGGAACTAGACGATAAGACGCATAGGAGGTGCATAGGGGGTGTATGCGAGTTTGCCTCATCGAAATGATGTAGTACAATGAAACGGCTATTTACCATCTACAGGTACATGCTTTATGGGCAGACTACTAATTGTTTCCAACCGATTACCTATCATCATCAATAAGACTGAAAAAGACTTGAATATCGTGCACAGTGCAGGAGGCCTCGGGACAGGACTTAATTCATTCTACCGGGATTATGAAAGCATCTGGGTAGGCTGGCCAGGGATAGCATCCGATCAACTGTCAAAAAAAGAAAAGAGCGAAATCTCCGAACAGCTCGAAAAAAACGACTACATTCATCCCATCTATCTCAGTGAAAACGACATCGGCACGTTCTATGACGGATTCTGCAATAGAACGATCTGGCCGTTATTCCACTCGTTCACCCAATACGCCGAATACGATGTGGATCTCTGGAAGGCCTACCAGCGAGTCAACCAGCGTTTCTGCCGAGAGATCGTCGAGATCGCCAGACCGGACGATACGATCTGGATCCATGACTACCAGCTTTTTCTGCTCCCGTCGATGCTCAGGGTACAGCTTCCTGAAGTAAAAATCGGGTTCTTTCTCCACATACCGTTCCCTCCTGCCGAGATCTTTGAACAGATGCCTTGGCGGAATGAACTGCTAGAGGGGCTCGTCGGTGCAGACCTGATAGGTTTTCATAGTCATGACTACCTGCAGCATTTCCTGATAAGCGTACGTCGTCTCCTCGGGTATGAGCATGGACTCGATGGTACCATCGCGATCAAGGACCGTATGATCAAAGCGGCCGTGTTTCCCATCGGTATCAATTACGATTATTTTTCCAAAACCGCAAAAAGCCTGACCACCAGCCGAAAAGCCAAAACGATCAGGGAGCATTTCGGTGGCGATCAGATCATCCTGTCAACTGACCGCCTCGACTACACCAAAGGGATATTGCAGCGGCTGACTGCTTTTGAATCATTGCTGCGGAATCATCCCAAATACCGCGAGAAGGTCACTCTGCTGCTGATAATTGTCCCGTCGCGTACTGACGTGTCCCGCTACCAGCAGCTCAAAAAGGAAGTAGACGAGATCATCAGCCGGATCAATGGACGTTTCAATACTCTCGGTTGGAGCCCCATCCATTATTTTTACCGCTCCTTTGCTTTACCTGAATTGATCTCCATGTACCGGGCATCGGGCATCGCGCTAGTCACTCCCATCAAAGACGGCATGAACCTGATCGCCAAAGAATATATTGCCTCCAGACCGGACGGGACAGGCACCCTCATCCTGAGCGAAAAAGCCGGAGCCGCACGGGAAATGGGAGAGGCCATCATCGTGAACCCGAATAACGAACAGGAAATGGTCAGAGCCATGATAGAAGCTCTTTCCATGAAGAAGCCAGAACAGATCTGGCGTAACCATGCCCTTCAAAAAAGACTAAAACAACATCATATCGTCAAATGGGCTGAAGAATTCATGTCTGACCTCGACCAGATTAAAACCCTTCAGACTTCGCTGAGCAACAAACAGCTGACGTCTGCGATCCAAGCCAGGATCAAACGGCAGTACTACAAGGCAAAACGAAGGCTGATCCTGCTCGACTATGATGGAACTCTCGTATCATATGCTCAGACCCCCTCGGTTGCTCATCCTGATCCCAGACTGCTGCGCCTTTTGAAGCAACTCTATGAAGATGAAGGGAACGAGGTGGTGATCGTCAGCGGACGCAGCAAACGGACACTGAATAAATGGTTCGGCACCTTGCCGATTGGTCTCAGTGCCGAGCATGGAGCGTTCAATAAGGCCAAGGATGGAAAATGGACCACTCAGGATATCGCTGATACGGGATGGAAAACGGAAGTGATCCCCATCCTCGAGCTCTATGTGGACCGTACCCCGGGGGCACTTATTGAGAAAAAAGATGTTTCTCTGGCCTGGCACTACAGAGGCGCCGATCCGGAGACAGGAAGCAGCCGGGCAAGTGAACTGAAGGATGCACTCCTCCATCTGACCGGGAACTATGGACTGGAGGTACTAGAAGGTAAAAAAGTCATCGAGATCAAACAATCCCGGATCAACAAGGGCTCCGCGGTAGAACAATGGATCAACAAAGAAGCATGGGATTTCATCCTCACTGCAGGAGATGACCGCACTGATGAAAACATGTTCGCCATGATGCCGGAGCATGCCATTTCGATCAAGGTAGGACTGGAACCATCTACCGCCATCTTCCAGACCTCCAGCAATAATACCTTGCGAGATTTCCTAAAGGAGCTTTCCTGCCATGAAACGACTTGATGACTATATCGGTATCGTGGATGACTCTCTGATCCAGGAGATACGCTCCCGAGCGGAGCATCTCCAGGACGCTCGCATAGTCCAGGTGAATTCGACCTACATGGGAGGTGGCGTCGCCGAGATCCTCTCCTCTCTCATCCCGTTGCTCAATGATATCGGCCTTCGATGCGGCTGGCGGATCCTGCATGGCACCCCTGATTTTTTTGCCATAACCAAAAAATTCCACAACGGTCTTCAGGGGGAAGCAGTAGAACTCTCTGAACAGGAAAAAGAGATATTCCTCCAAACTAACCAGAACTACGCTACCTACACGCATCTCACCCACGATGCTGTGATCATCCATGATCCGCAGCCCATGCCCCTGGTCATGCTCTACCCGCAGATCCAACCCTGGATTTGGCGCTGCCATATTGATCTCTCCTCCCCCAACGAGATGATCTGGAATTTCCTCAAGCCCTTTACCGAACACTACAATAAAGTTGTGGTATCAAAAGAAGACTACATCCCGCCGGACCTGAAAACACCGACCACAATTATCCATCCCGTGATCGATCCTCTGGCGCTGAAGAACAGGGAAATGACACCAGAAGAAACCGATGCCATTCTGACTTCGTTCAATGTACCGCTCGACAAACCATTCATCACGCAGATCTCCCGGTTCGACAAATGGAAGGACCCGGACGGGGTACTCGATATCTTCAGAGAGGTCAAAAAAGATGTCGACTGCCGTCTGGTTCTGTGCGGTAATATGGCGACTGACGACCCCGAAGGTCTGCAAATTTACGAACGGGTCAAAACTCGTGTCGAACGCGAATTCCCCCCCGACGACATCACGCTCATCACCATTGCCAATCACGAACTGGTCAACGCACTCCAGAGGCGTTCCAACGTCATCATCCAAAAATCGCTCAGAGAAGGATTCGGTCTCACCGTGACAGAGGCGCTCTGGAAAGGGACACCTGTCATCGCTTCCAGAGTAGGCGGCATCGTACTGCAGATCAAGAATGGCTATACCGGTTATCTGATCGAACCGACAGATGTCAGTGAATTTGCCGAACATGCCAAAGAACTGCTCGCTGACCCTGTCAAAGCCAGAGAAATGGGTGCAGCTGGCAAGGAATTCGTACGGCAGCATTTCCTGCTCCCTCAGCTCGTCCTCGATGAGATCAAGATGCTCAACAAGCTGCTGCCGGACAAAAAATTCGGTCCAACCTGACATCTCTGTGATCAGATTCAAAGCTGCATTGATGTACATCGGACGTTGAGATACAATCGCCCCAGCATATTTTCCCATGATCGCGGAGTGTCCCATGGAACCCACGCAACAGCAGGTAGCAGCCTGGCACGAACAGTACAAAACCTCCCTGAGCGGCTGGACCGAAACTATCGACGCCGCCAAGGTGCGCTACGCAGAACTGATAAAAAACAGCTGGGCCAGAAGCAAATATGTGGTCCGCAACTCCCCAGTCGCGCCGGATCAGATGGTCATCTGCCCACCTCACTCCTCCCTCAACCAGGCACCCAATCAGCAGCATCGCGGCGATTACGGGACCGGCATCTTCGAAGGAGGCAGCGCAGAGCCGGTCCTCGATGCCTCTGGCGCCGTCACCGGCATCAATGTGGTCCTGCACCAGCCGAGGATCGAACGATTTGTTCGTTCGATGAAGGCCAGAGGATTTCAATTGAGCGTGCCGATCGAACAATTTTCCCAGTCCATGCTCGATATCGTGGCCGTACACGGCACCGATGTCCTCCTGGGCGATGACGACAAACCTACCCGTGCCTACATCAGACCAGGAGCCGGTCCAGGTGTCGGTCCCTGGGGTGTCAGCTTCAAACCCGGATACCTCATCGAATCCAGCAATATCGTTTTCCGCTGGGGCAGTTATTTCCCTGATGCGGACCGGGTCTATCGGACCGAAGGGGTGAAAGCGGTCATCACCGGCGTCCGTCGTATGTTCCCCATCACCGGCAAGCACGCCTCCAACTACGGCGCCGCCGCCGCCGACGGCAATATCGCCCGGAGTATGAACTATGACGAACTCATCTACATGGCACCCTACGGCATCCGGGATGGAGAAATGGATTTCTCTGGCCACCGCTTCGACGACCTCATGAAATATGGAGCGATCGCCGACGGCCCCGGCGAGGAAGTATTCGGCATCCTGAAAGACGGCGGGACCCTCATCTACACGCCCATGCGTACTAACCGTCTCGGCGGCACGGTACTCAACTACGTCATCACCCACATAGCACCCCGCCTGGGACTGAAAACAGTGGAACGTGATCTCACCCTGGCAGACATCCGCAGCGGCGAGATTGCCGGACTTGCCTACGCAGGAAATGCGGTGAAGGTCGTCCCTATAGGCAGTATTGATCTGGTCCGCCCGGTATCCGATACTGAAGGTGAAAAAGTTGAAACACTCTATGCAGGCGGTATTCATCCCACCATAGCCCGCCTCCGCGACCAGTGGGAAGACGAAGTCACCGGCAAGCTCTCACCTTCACATTCTTCGCTCCTCACCCCCATTGACCTGAAGTGGGGTCAGGAGATGAAGGATTATCTCGACGGTTACTGGGCCGGCCTTGGCTTTACCCAGTTGATCTAACTTTTTCTGCCCGAAGCCGGACGCCAAAAGGTTGCCCGGTTTCTTTTTGCCCGGGATCCAAGTTCCAAAAAAGTTTGCCATGAGAGATACCAGAATTTTTCTCGGCGACGAAGCCATAGCCCAGGGAGCCATCGACGCCGGCATCCGCAGCGCTTTCAGCTATCCGGGCACTCCGGCGACTGAAATACTGGAGTACATCCAGAAAAAAGCGCCATCAGAGGCATGTCGCTCGCGAGCGACATGCCAGAGGTGCACGCCCACTGGAGCCCCAACGAAAAAGTCGCCTGCGAAGAAGCCATCGGGGTCTCATATGTTGGAGGCCGTGCACTCGTCTCCATGAAACATGTCGGTCTGAATGTTGCCATGGACCCATTCGTCAATTCCGCTTTCCTCGAACTCAACGGAGGACTGGTAGTCGTCGCGGCAGATGATCCGGGCATGCATTCCTCCCAGAACGAACAGGACAGCCGCTGCCTCGCTGACTTCGCCCGGGTGCCCTGCCTGGAGCCGCATAACCAGCAGCAGTGCTATGACATGACGAGAGCCGCCTTTGATATTTCCGAACAGTATCACCTCCCGGTCATGATACGGATTCCTACCCGCCTGGCCCACAGCCGTTCTCAGGTGAAAACTGGGCCGGCAGTGACCGATGATCGGACTGTTCACTTCGAAAAAGAAGTGAACAACTGGGTGCTGGCCCCGTCGATCTCCCCCACACGGCTGAAAGCCCTGATCCACAAAAACAAAGACATAGCCACGGACGAACAAGCCCAACGCTGGAACCGCATCCCCGCTGGCAGAGGATCGATCCCCCTCGGTATCGTCGCCAGCGGCATCACCAGCAACTATATCGCAGAAGTACAGAAATTGATGAGCACAGACCTGCCCGTCTGCCATATCGGGCTGTTCCCTTTTGACACCCGGGCGGTGAAACCGTTCGTACACAGCTGTGGGCAGGTACTCGTCATCGAGGATGGCTCTCCGTATCTGGAACAGAAAATATGCCTGCTGAGTTCTGACCAGTCTCAGGTTCTCGGCCGTCAGAGCGGCCACATTCCAACGACCGGCGAACTGAACCCGAGGATCGTGATGCAAGCTGTCGCCCAGGCACTTGGCCGTCAGACAGAAGAACTCAAGCCTGTTGACCTACCCCTGGAGCTGACCAGACGACCTCCTGAACTATGTCAGGGCTGTTCGCACCGGGACACGTTCACCGCCCTGAAACAGGCCATATCCAGTCATCCGGATACGGTCGTGTTCGGCGACATCGGCTGTTACACGCTGGGGTGGCTGCCACCCTTTTCTGCCATCGACACGACCGTGTGTATGGGTGCCTCTATCGGCATGGCCAAAGGTGCGGCCGAAGGCGGACTAAAACACCCGGTGGCCATCATAGGCGACTCGACCTTCCTGCATACCGGCATCAATGGACTGCTCGGTGCTGCGGCTGAAAACACTCCCATGACCGTCATCATCTTCAACAACTCGACCACCGGCATGACCGGCGGCCAGCCCCTCCTGCTGGACGGAGAAAAGCTTCGCCAGCTGGTGATCGGACTTGGTGTCGACCCTGCACATGTACGAAATATCACTGCCCTCCCGGCCAGACATGACGAAATGGCAAAAGTCATAGCCGCCGAAATGGACCATGCCGGACTTTCGGTCATCAGCAGCAGCCGCGAATGCATCCAGACGGTGAAAAGGAGCAAAACATGAAATACGACATCATCCTCGCCGGTGTCGGTGGACAGGGCGTATTGACCATCGCGGCTGTCCTCGATCGGGCCGCGCATGCCATGGGGCTTTATTTCAAACAGTGTGAGGTCCACGGCATAAGCCAGCGCGGCGGAGCCGTAAAATCGCATGTGAGGATCTCAAGTGAACAGATCGCAAGTGATCTGATACCCGAGGGAACCGCAGACCTCATCGTCTCGACCGAACCACTGGAATCGCTCCGCTACCTGTCGTTCCTCAGCCCCGCTGGCCGGGTAATCACCAGCTCGACCTCGTTTCGGAACATGGCGAACTACCCGGATGAAACACAGCTGCTTGCTGCAATTGAAGCTCTTCCCCGAGCCGTCCTGCTGGACGGAGGCGCTCTCGCGACCCAAGCTGGCAGTCTGCGCTCGCAGAACCTGGTCATGCTCGGCGCACTCCTGCCGTTTGTCGAACTCGACAAGGACGAAGTAGAAAAACAGATCGAAGCCCTGTTCACCGGCAAATCAGAAACCGTCCGCACCGCCAACCTGAAAGCCTTCCGGCTCGGCTACGAAGCCAGCAGTGCAGTCAAATAACACTCACAGAAATGATAGGAAATGATTCCCCTCTCCTAGTATAGGACACTCTGAAAAATGGGATACACGGTAGTGAGTAAAACGAGTA